>JAKANT010000043.1 GCA_021823635.1 Pseudomonadota bacterium | reverse complement strand
GGCGGCGTGCACTGCCTGAAATACGGCCTGACCGTGCACAACGTGCTCAAGGTGCGCGGCTTCACCAGCGACGGCGAGGCGGTCGAATTCGGTAGCCGCGCGCTCGATGCGCCGGGGCTCGATTTGCTGGCGCTGGTGATCGGCTCCGAGGGCATGCTCGCGGTGGCCACCGAAATCGTCGTCAAACTGGTGCCAAAACCGCAGGTCGCCCGCTGCATCATGGCGAGCTTCGACGATGTGGAAACCGCAGGGCAGGCGGTAGCGGCGGTGATCGCCGCCGGCATCATTCCGGCGGGGCTGGAGATGATGGATCGGCAGGCCACGCGCATGGTCGAGCCGTTCGCCAACGCCGGCTACGACCTGGAGGCGGCCGCGATCCTGCTGTGCGAGTCGGACGGCACCGCGGAGGAAGTCGAGGAAGAGATCGCGCGCATGACCGAGGTGCTGCGCGCCGCCGGCGCCACCCGCATCGCGGTGTCGCGCGACGAGGCGGAGCGCCTGCGCTTCTGGGCCGGCCGCAAGAACGCGTTTCCGGCCGCCGGCCGCGTCTCGCCCGACTACTACTGCATGGACGGCACCATTCCACGCAACAAGCTGGGTGCGGTGCTGGGCGCGATCCGCGCGATGGAGGACAAATACGGCCTGCGCTGCCCGAACGTGTTTCACGCCGGCGACGGCAATCTGCATCCGTTGATCCTGTTCGACTCCAACGACCCGGATTCGGTGGCGCGCGCCGAGGCGTTCGGCGCCGAGATCCTGGAGCTGTCGGTCGAGGTCGGCGGCACCGTCACCGGCGAGCACGGCGTCGGGGTCGAGAAGATCAACCAGATGTGCAAGCAGTTCGGCGCCGAAACCCTTGAGGCGTTCTTCGCCGTGAAGCGCGCCTTCGATCCGGCGCAGATCCTGAACCGCGGCAAGGCGATCCCGACGCTGGCGCGCTGCGCCGAGTACGGCCGCATGCACGTGCATCGCGGTCAGTTGAAGTTTCCCGAGCTGCCGCGCTTCTGATGCTCGCCGAATTGCGCGCCCGCATCCGCGATGCGGCTCAGAAAAGGACGCCGCTCGCCATCCGCGCCGGCGGCACCAAGGATTTCTACGGCAACGCGCCGCGCGGCGAACCGTTCGATCCGCGCGGTTACGCGGGCATCGTCGCGTACGAACCGACCGAACTCGTCATCACCGCGCGCTGCGGCACGCCGCTCGCGGAACTGGAAGCGGCGCTCGCGGCGCACGGCCAGATGCTCGCGTTCGAGCCGCCGCATTTCGGCGCCGGCGCCACCGTGGGCGGCTGCATCGCCGCCGGGCTGGCCGGGCCGCGCCGCGCCTCCTACGGCACCGCCTACGGCGGCGTGCGCGATTTCGTGCTCGGCGCAAAGCTGATCGACGGCCGCGGCAATCTGCTGACCTTCGGCGGCACGGTGATGAAGAATGTCGCCGGTTACGACGTCGCGCGCGCGCTGGCCGGCTCGCTCGGCATCCTGGGCCTGATCGTCGAGGTTTCGATCAAGGTGCTGCCGCGTCCGGCGGTCGAGGAAACGCTCGCCTTCGAACTGGACGAAGCGCAGGCGCTGGCGCGGTGCAACGAGTGGGGCGGGCTGCCGCTGCCAGTGTCGGCCACGGCCTGGCATGGCGGCGTGCTGCACGTGCGGCTGTCCGGCGCCGCGGCCGCGGTGCGCGCGGCGCGGGCGCAGCTCGGCGGCGAGCGCCTCGACGAAGCGCGCGCGGCATCGTTCTGGCGCGGCATCCGCGAGCACACCGATGCGTTCTTCGCCGTCAACGCGCCGCTGTGGCGCGTGTCGGTGCCTTCGACCGCGGCGCCGCTCGCGTTGGAAGGCGCCCAGTTGATCGAATGGGGCGGCGCGCTGCGCTGGCTGCGCAGTCCGCTTCCGGCACAGGCGATCCGCGTACGCGCCGCGCAACTGGGCGGCCACGCCACGCTGTTTCGCGGCGGCGACCGCACGATCGGCGTCTTCCCGCCGCTGCCCGCGCCGCTGGCCGCGATCCACAGGCGGCTGAAGGCCGAGTTCGACCCGGCCGGCATTTTCAACCCCGGCCGCATGTATCCGGAGCTTTGAGGTGCAGACCCAGTTGGCCGCATGGATCAAGGACACGCGCGCCGGGCGTGAGGCGGAAGCGATCTTGCGCAAGTGCGTGCACTGCGGCTTCTGCACCGCCACCTGCCCGACCTATCAGTTGCTCGGCGACGAACTGGATGGGCCGCGCGGCCGCATCTACCTGATCAAGCAGGTGCTGGAAGGCAAGCCGGCCACCGAGGCCACGCAACGGCACCTCGACCGCTGTCTGACCTGCCGCAACTGCGAGACCACCTGTCCTTCGGGCGTGCAGTACGGACGGCTGCTCGACATCGGCCGGCACGAAGTCGAAAGACAGGTCGGGCGACCGCTGCCCGCGCGGCTCGCGCGCACCGCGCTGAAGGAGGGGCTGACGAGCCCGCTGTTCGCGGCCGCACTCGCGGCAGGCCGCGCGTTGCGGCCGCTGCTGCCGGCGCCGTTGCGCGAGAAGGTGCCGCCGCGACGCCCGGCCGGCGCCTGGCCCGCGCGCACGCACGCGCGCCGAATGCTGCTGCTGGAAGGCTGCGTGCAGCCGGCGCTGGCTCCGAACATCAATGCCGCCACCGCGCGCGTGTTCGATGCGCTCGGCATCGAGCTGGTGCGTGCACCGGACGCGCGCTGCTGCGGGGCGATCCGCTACCACCTGAACGACCACGCGGGCGGCCTGCGCGATGCGCGCGCCAACATCGACGCCTGGTGGCCGCACATCGAAGCGGGCGCGCAGGCGATCGTGATCAACGCCAGCGGCTGCGGCGCGATGGTCAAGGACTACGGCCATCTGCTCGCCGACGATCCCGCATACGCGGACAAGGCGCAGCGGGTGGCGGCGCTGGCGCAAGACGTGGCGCAGGCGTTGGCGGGGCAGGCCGACGCGCTGCGCGCGAAGATGCGGCACACGCAGCCGGCGCGCGTGGTTTTCCATCCGCCCTGCACGCTGCAGCACGCGCTGAAGATCCGCGGCGAAGTCGAGGCGCTGTTGCGCGCGCTCGGCGCGCAACTGCTGCCGTTTTCCGAAAGCCACCTGTGCTGCGGCTCCGCTGGTACCTATTCGCTGCTGCAGCCCGAACTCGCGACACGGCTGCGCGACCGCAAGCTCGCGCATCTGCTGTCGCCGCAGCCGGAGGCGATCCTGTCGGCCAACATCGGCTGCATCGCGCACCTGCAAAGCGGCACCGGCACGCCGGTGCGGCACTGGATCGAGTGGGTGGACGAGCGGCTGGCATCCTCGGCCAGCTCGGCCTAAGCTTTCCGCCGTCGCGCAGGGCGGAGTCGACCATGGCGTTGCAGTTGCGGATCGTTTACTGGAAGAGCGGCAAGTTCTGGCTTGGCAAGCTCGTCGATCACCCGGAGATCATGACCCAGGGTGAAACGCTCGAAGAGTTGGAAGAGAACCTGAAGGATGCCTATCGCACGCTCGTGCTCGAGGATGTTCCTGCGGAGTACGAGACGAAGGAAATCTCGGTTTGAAGCGCAGCGAGTTGATCCGGCAGCTGCTGCAGGCCGGGTGTATCTTGCTGCGCCACGGCGCCCGGCACGACATTTACCTAAATCCCGCCACCGGTCAGAAGCAGCCTGTGCCGCGCCACAACGAGATCGACGAGACGCTGGCGCGTCACATCAAGAAATACCTCGGCTTGAGCTGAGTTACCGCAACGGCCGCACCTCGCCGCTGCCGGCGATCGTCTTCTCGACCTGCGGCGCGCCGCGATAGCGCACGTCGCCGCTGCCGGCGATACGGACCTGCAGCCGCTCGGTGGCGTGCACGAAGGCATCGCCGCTGCCGGCGATCCGCACCGCGACCGTCTTGGCCGCCAGGCCCTCGATGCGCACGTCGCCGGAACCTTCGATCACCACACCCACTGTGCCGGCGCGGCCGCCGGCCTTGAAGTCGCCGCTGCCGGCGATCGACAGCGCGACCGTTTCGGCCGCCAGCTCGTCGACGGATACGTCGCCCGACCCCTTGAGCGTGGCGTCGAAGATGTCGGCCTGCACTCGGTCGGCGTGCACGTCGCCTGCGCCGTGAACCAGCACGCCGTCCAGCCGCTTGAATTCGACGACGGCGGTCAGGCGGTTGCGAGTGCGAAACGACGCCCCCTTGCGGAGGTCGATGACCAGCCGGCCGGCGGCGACGCGGGTTTCGACCAGCGGCACGATGTTGTCGTCGCCGCTCAGCGTAATCCGTTCGGCGCCGGTATTGCGCAATTGCACGTCGACCGGCGCCAGCACCTCGAGCCTGCGGAAGCCCGCCACCTGGCGCACGTCTTCGACCTGCTTGCCCGACCCTTCGACGCGCGCGCCGTCGCCGCCGAGGGCGACGCCGATGCCCGCCGCCGATAGCGCCGGCACGAGCAGTGCGACGACGATCGCGCGCCGGGTGACGGTCAATGGCATCGGTCCTGAGCAGGTCTCGCAGGCTGCGCGCAAGTATGGCGAAGCGGCCGTCGCCGCGCCGCCCGAGTGCGACAGACAGCGGAATCGAGGGATCGGACGGCGAAGCGGCGGCCTTTCAACCGCCGGCGCGCCCACGCGCGACCAGACGCCGCGCCACGCGCGTGAGGGTCGCGGTCTGCGGGCCGTTGCGCGGCAGTCTCATGCGCGTGCGCGCGACCACGAAATCGAAGGCATAGGACACGGCGTCGCGTACCAGTTGCGCGTTGTGTTGGCGTTCGGCGGCGGTCAGGTAGAAATTGAAGTCGACGTCGTGGCGGATGTAACGCGGCGGCAACTGGTTGAGCGCCACGCAGGCGATGTCGGCCAGCAGCCGCGCCTCGACGCGACGCTTGGCCGCCTGCGCCAGCACTTCCTCGAACACCGCGCGCTCGTAATAGTTGTGGATCGACTCGAAGTCGCTCATGGCGCCCGATCTTGCCGCGCGCGCATGGCCGCGGCACGCGGAAAAGCCGGGGCTTCGCAGTCCAGATTCGACCGCCCGCGCGCGAGCGCGCCCCGGCCATGAAACCGCACGCTCGCGGCGCGCGTCACGCGCCGGTCAGCTCGCGCCGGATGCGATGCACGCCGCGCCAGATCGCGAATGCGAGCACCGGAATCGAGGCCGCCGTGATCCACTCCGGCTCCAGCACCGGCCAGACGCGCGCGAGCGGCTTGGCCAGATACGCGACCAAACCGACCGCGTAGTAGGTAATGGCCGCCACCGACAGCCCTTCCACCGTCTGCTGCAGGCGCAGCGACAGTTTGCCGCGCCGTTCCATCGCCGCCAGCAGGCGCTGGTTCTGCTCTTCGCGCGCCAGATCGACACGCGTGCGCAGCAGGCCGGCGGCGCGCGCCACCCGCGCCGACAGCTCCCGCTGCCGGCGCGCGGTGGCGACCACGGTGGCCATCGCCGGCGCCAGCCGCCGCGACAGAAACTCGCCGACCGTCGGCAGCCCGCCGCCGCGCGCCTCGCGCAACTCGGCCACGCGTTGAGTGACGATGTCCCAGTACGCCTGCGCCGCGGAGAAGCGAAACGCACTTGCCGCGACACCTTTCTCGCAGTCGGCCGCCAGTTGGGTCAACTCGTCGAGCAATTGGCGCTCTTCGCGTGCCGCTTCGGGCAGCGCTTTGCCGGCCAGATCGGCGCTGCGTGCCGTGATCGCCGCCAGCCGCGTTTCGGTGGCGGTCAGTGCGGCGGCCAGTTCGCGCGCCATCGGAAACGCCAGCATCGCCATCACGCGGTACACGGCGATGTCGATCAGCCGTTGCGTCACCCGCGCCTGCTGGCCGGCGGTGAATCCCGCATCGAGCACCAGCCAGCGGCTGCGTCCGTCGGCGGTGAGCTGGAAATCGGTGAACACGCGCCCGGCGCCGTCCGACACGCGGCTGCCGATCAGCGTCGGGCCGGCGAAGCGGCGCGCCACTTCGTCGGTCGATACCTCGCCCGCCGGCAGCAGCGTCACGTCGATGGCGGCGATGGTCTGTCCCGGCAGCGTGGCGAGCCAATCCGGCGGCAACGCGGCGAACGCGGTCGGCAGCGATTCGAAGTCTTCAAGGCGTGCCCCCGGCAGCCCGCGCACGAAGACATAACTGGTGAACTCGCTGTGCCGCTCCCACTTCACGCGCAGGCCCGGCAGCTCGAGGATCAGGTGCGGATGCTCCGGACGGTCGAACGCCACGCCGTGGGCGCGCGCCAGTTCGGCGAGCGGCGCCAGGTCGTCACCGTCCGCCCCGTGCAGCAACGCGATCGCGCTCGCCACGCCGGGGACGGCCACCGATACCGGCGGCCGCGCGTGCACCTCGTTGGCAAGCCGCCGGCGCAGCGGGTGCTCGGCCGGCAGCCGAATCGGCGCGCTCATCGGAGCGCGCCGCTGTCGATCAGGCGCACGCCCGCCGCCGCCAGCCGCTCGCGCGCCTGCGCCAGCGATCCGGCGGTGTCGATCGCACGGCACGCGTCTTCGATCACGTACGTCTCGAAGCCCGCGGCGCGCGCATCGAGCGCGCTCCACGCCACACAGAAATCGGTCGCCAGTCCGCAGCAGTACACGGCCGCGATGCCGCGTTCGCGCAGCATGCCGGCCAGCCCGGTCGGCGTCTTGCGGTCGGCTTCGACGAACGCCGAATAGCTGTCGGTGTGCGCGTGATAGCCCTTGCGCACGATCGCCTGCGCGTGCGTGACCGCCAGCCCGTCGGCGAAGGCCGCACCGCGCGTGCCCATCACGCAATGATCGGGCCACAGCACCTGCGTGCCGTAATCGAGTTCGACCGTCTCGAACGGTTTGCGCCCAGCGTGCGCGGAAGCGAACGACACATGCCCCGGCGTATGCCAGTCCTGCGTCAGGATCACGTTGGCGAAGCGCGGCGCCAGCGCGTTGATCAACGGCACCACTTCGTCGCCGCGCGGCACCGCCAGCGCGCCGCCCGGCAGGAAGTCGTTCTGCACGTCGATCACCAGCAGAAGGTCGGTCGGTCTCATGGTCCCTCCCAAAAGAGTCAGGCCGCGCCCGCCTGTCGCAGCCGCGCGCGTACCAGCTCAATGTGGCTGCGCAGCGCGTACAGCTCGTCGGCGTGCGACAGCGGCACGGTGATGCGGCCGACCCGTTCGTCCAGCGCATCGAGGTCGGCCAGCAGTTGCGCCGGCGCACGCTCGCGCGCCGCCAGCGCCTCTTCGATCGCGCGCAGTTGCGCGTACCAGCGGAACACGCGCGAGCGGATGCGGAACTCGTACAGCGGCGGCACGATGCGCGAGGCCGGAATCAGCACCGCGACGATCGACAGCAGCGCCACCCACATGCGGTCGATCAGGTTCGCCAGCCAGAAAGGCAGGTAGCGCTGCGCGAGCGGCGTGCCGCTGCGATAGAAGCGCGCCGCCTCCTCCGCCAACGGCAGCTCCGGATCCTCGCCGCGCGGAAACTGCCCGGCGCGCGCGAACCAGCCGGTGCCGCCGTGGATGCGCGCTGCGGCCTGCACGAACAACTGCACCAGCGCCGGATGCGTATCGGCGCGCGCCACCAGGCGCGTAGTAGCGGCGATCAGCCGCACGTCGGCCGGCGGTACGTTCGCGGCCAGGTCGACCACGCCGCGCGGCAGCGTCAGCGCCGACAGGAAGGCGAAGCGGCGCGCGTACGCCTCGGACTGCGCGAAGTCGAACAGGCGCACGCCCGGCGTCATCAGCAGCATCTGCACCAGCGGCGATTCCGGCGCCGAGACGAACACCAGCGCATCGAGCTCGCCGGCGAGGAACGCCACCACCGCGGGCGTGGGCGGCAGGCGGCCGAGCGCGAGCGCATCCGGCGCGATGCGATTGGCGTGCAGCAGCTTGGCCACCAGGTTGGCGGCCCCGTCGCCGTCGGCGCCGACGTTCACGCGCAGTCCGGCGAAATGCGCCAGCTCGGTGAGCGGCGTGCCCGAGCGCACGCGCCGCGCAGCGTCGTCGCGGTAAAACAGCCATACCGGCTCGTAGAACAGCGCGCCGAGCGACGCGAGTTCGGCGCCGTCGTGCGCATCGTCCACCGCGTACAGCGCATCGCTCGCGCCGCCCTGCACGAATGCCAGATCGACGCGTTGCGTCTCGTCGCGCAGCAACCGCAAGTTGTCCGCCGCGCCCTGCGTGCCGCGCAGCTCGACGGTCACGCCGAAGCGCGCCAGTTCCTGCGCGTAGCGTTTGCCGAATTCGGCATAGGCGCTGTTTTCCGGGCCGGTGGCCAGCACCACACGGCGCGGCGGCATCGGCTGCAGCCACGCATACGCGGCCGCGAGCAGCAAAGCGCCGAGCACGATCAGCGGGCCAGCGCTGGCCAGCAAGTCGCGCGCGGAAAGCAGCGTATGGCGAAGCAGGCGCGGCATCGGCGCCGATTATGCAAGCGCGATGCGCGCGGCCGGCGGCGCCCGTGCCCGCCGCGGCCCGATAGCGGCGCGCGGCTACGCGAGCGCCTTGACCATGTCCTCGACGACCTTCTTCGCGTCGCCGAACACCATCATCGTCTTGTCCATGTAGAACAGCTCGTTGTCCAGGCCCGCGTAACCGGCCGCCATCGAGCGTTTGTTGACGATGATCTGGCGCGCCTTGTACGCCTCCAAAATCGGCATGCCGGCGATCGGCGACTTCGGGTCCTTGGCCGCCGGATTGACCACGTCGTTGGCGCCCAGCACCAGCACGACGTCGGTATCGCCGAACTCGGAATTGATGTCTTCCATCTCGAACAC
>JAKANT010000042.1 GCA_021823635.1 Pseudomonadota bacterium | reverse complement strand
CGAAGCTCGTCTCCGACGACGGCCGCCACGTCGTGATCCGGCCGCTCGCCTACGTCAAGGAAGAGGATCTGGCCGCCTACGCTCAGGTCAAGCGCTTTCCGATCATCCCGTGCAATCTGTGCGGCTCGCAGGCGAACCTCAAGCGGCAGGAAATCAAGCGCCTGCTCGCCGAATGGGAGAAGCGCTTCCCGGGGCGGGTGGAAAACGCATTCCGGGCGCTGGCGCGCGTGGTGCCGTCGCATCTGATGGACGCCGAGCTGTTCGACTTCAAAAGCGTGCGCGCCACCGGCGCGCCGAACGCGGACGGCGACACGGCGTTCGACGACGAGTCGCCACAGGACGCGCTGGCGTTGGTGCGCTTCGACTGACGGCGTGTTCAGCGCGGCGCGCCGCCGACGATGCGCCAGCCGCCTGCGGTCGGCTGCAGCCGCCTTTCCCACACGGCGCGCGTCTCGCGCCCGTCCAGATCCGGAAAGCGAAGCACGACTTCGAGCGTGCAATCGAGCGCGGCGCCGTTCGCCGCCCGGCACTCGACCGGCACCACGTCGGCAAGCACCGGGCGGAAGCTCGCCGCCAGCCGGTGCGCGGCAGGGTTGCCCGAAGCGCCGAACGAATCGAAGCGGGAGTCGGCGGCCAGTTCCGCCGCCACCAGCCGCTGCAACTCGGCGCGCGCCGGCGGCGCCACCGCGGCGCGCTGACTGCGGCCGGCGCAGCCGAGCAGCACGCCGAGCACGACCGCGATCGCCGGGATCCACAACGCGATCAGCCACCAGGGCGAGGTACGGCGGTCCATGGTCTTTCTCCCGCGTCCAATGCGCTGCGTCTGTACGCGCGGCGGCGTTAACGGACCGTTCGCGGGAAGCCGCACGGCGGCCTCCCCCGCCGCCGCTCAGTTACGGTTACCGCTGCAGCTATAGCTGTCGCCATTCGCGGCGCGGTGATTGAGGGTCAACGTGCGCGCGTTCTGGCTGCGCGCGATGCCCCAGGTCGTGTTGTCGGCGAACGTGGCGGCGTACGAGACCAGCGCGTCGCCGAGACCGACCAGGTCGATCGCGACCGCGCTTTCCGCCGCGCGCGGGGCGGACATCGAGAAGTTGATCGAACCGAGCGTCACCGTGCCGTTGGCGATCGAAAGCGCCGGCGTCTCCTGCGTGGTGCTGCTGCCGCGGCGCACGTTGCACTGCAGGCTGCCGCTGGTGCCGTTGAACCACGAGATGGCGAGCGCGTTGAGCGCGATCGTCTGCGGCGGCGAGTTCACTCCCGGCGCGCAGCGCGCGATCACCGCGCCGCTGGACGGCATCGAAACCTGCGCTGAAGACGCACTCGGGAAACCGAAGAACTGCCCGATCGCGACGCTGCGATCGATGCCCGTATCGACGATCGCCATCACGTGCAGGCCGCCGCCTGTCGTGACCGAAACCGCCGAGGTCGGCGACGTCAAGGGCAGCGAGCCGCCATTCCACGCCGCATCGCCGTTGGCGGCGACGACGATCGGCCCGTTGTTGCAGCCGAGGTCGTAGGTCCCGCTCATCAGCGCCGCCAGCGGCCGCTTGTAGGTATCGGCCGGTGCGCTCGTCGTCACCGACAGCAGCGCCGAATTGCTGGTCGCGCTGCCGAGGTTGTTGGAGACCACGACGGAGAAGGTGGCGCCGTTGTCCGCCAGCGCCAGCGCCGGCGTGGTGTAACTGGCGGCGGTGGCGCCGGCGATCGCCACACCGTTGCGCCGCCACTGGTACGTGAGCGGGGCGGCGCCGCTGGCGGCGACCGTGAAGGTGGCCGTCTGTCCGACGGCCGCCGCCACGCTGGCGGGCTGCTGCGTGATCACCGGTGCACCCGTCGCCGCTCCCACGGACAGCGTGGCGGCACTGCTCGTCACCGCGCCCTGCGCGTTGCGCACGACGACGCGGAACTGCGCGCCGTTGTCGGCGGCGGTAGCCCACACCATTAAGCCGGAGCCGGTGGCGCCCGGGATGTCGGCGCCGTTGCGCTGCCATTGGTAGGAAAGCGGCAGCGTGCCGTCGGCGACGACCGAAAAACGCGCCACCGTGTTCGGCGGCGTGGTCACGCCGGCCGGCTGCACGAGGATGCTCGGCGCGCTGGTCACCACACCGCGTTCGACCAGACAGTCAGGCAGCGTGATGTCGGTGGCCGACGGGCCGACGACGATCGGCGCCGTCGTTTCGGTGCCGCCCTGCACGCGCAGCACCGCGCGGCCGTCGCGCCGCATCGGCACCGAGAAATCGCCGTTGACGTTGCTGTAGGCGCGGCCGGTGCCGGTGTAGTCGAGCCCTTCGGTGATCACCGTGCGGTTGCGCGTGCGGATGCCGTTGAACTGCACGCAGCCGTGCACCCAGATCGTCTCCAGCGGGCGGTCGGCGTTCCACCACGAGAAGTGCGTGACCGTGCCTTCGTAGTAGCGCTCGGTGCCGGTGCCGCCAAGCGTGGCGCTGCCCTGCTCGACCCAGCGGCCGCTCGCCTCGTCCAGGTAATAGAGCGCGATCGTCGCCGGCGCATCGGCCGCGCGCGTCGACAGCGGAATGCGCAGGGTGGCGGCGGCGCCGGTGGCGAGGTTGTAGCGATTGCCGCTGCCATCGCGCACCGTCACGCCCAGGGCGCCGAAGCTTTCGATCGCGCGCGCGCCGCTACCGGCGGCGCTGGTGAAGTCGCCCGGCATCTGGTTCGGATCGCGCGCCGGTTCGATCGATGTCAGCTCGACCGTCAAATTGCCGGTCGGCGCCGCGCCGTTGTCCGCGCGCACGAACGCATTGGCCGGCGCGGTCATGCGCATCGTCGTGCCCGCGGGGGCGACCTCGACCGCGGCGGCGGGATCGATCGACACGCTCGCGCCCACCGATTGCAGGAACACGCGCTCCAGCGTCACCGCGCCCTGACGCACCGCGACCACGCGCAGCGTTTCCGCATAACCCGGCGCCGAGACGCGCAGCACGATACGCTCGCCGGCCGGCACGCCGGCCAACTGGAACGTACCGCTGGCGGCGGAGGTCGCCGCCGGCCTTCCCGCGATCGTCGCGCTCGCACCGGCGATCGCGCTGCCGTTGGCGGCGTCGTAGACGAGACCGTTCAACGTGCCGCTTCCGGTGGGCGCGGCCACCGACAGCGTGGCGTTCGCACTCGTGACCGAGCCGGCGCCGTTGCGCACGACGACGGTGAACACGGCGCCGTTGTCGGCGAGCGCCACGACCGGCACCGCGTAGCTGGCCGCCGTGGCGCCGGCGATGTCGGTGCCATTGCGCCGCCACTGATAGGCGAGCGGCGCATCGCCGCCGGCGGCGACCGTGAAGCGGGCGTTCTGCCCCTCGGTCACCGCCACGCTCTGCGGTTGCGCGCCGATCGAAGGCGCGGTGCCCGTCGCGCCGCCGCCTCCTCCACCCCCTCCTCCTCCACAGGCTGCCAAGACGCACGCGAGAACTGCCAAGCACGTCGCGCGCATTCCGCAAAGAATCTCTTTCATCCCGCCCTCCTCGTCGATCGATACCGCGCCCACACCGTAGTCGGGTGCGCGTTACCGGGCCGTTAGCGAGGCGTGGGCTCCGAAACGAAAAGGGCCGCGGCAAGCATCGCTTCGGCGATTGGATCCAGCACGCGGCGCTCGCCGATGTGTGTCGCGACGAGCCTCCGTCTCCAGAGCCGTTTCTGCACCGGGACGACTCCAATGACCACTGCATACAGAGTCCGGTCGAGCACGCGAAAGCTGCGTCGGGTGCCCGCTTCGGAGCGACGCTGGAGATGAAACGGCCACTGAAGTTTCCGGACCCCTGCCGAGCGCGCTCCTCGTGCAAGTCTCAGCGGCCACCGGTAAGTCTGCACTCCGTCGAACGGCCATGCACGGACTGCAGCCGCAACACACGCCAGCAGTACAAGCGATGCCTCGGCGACCAGCGCAATCGCTGCAGTCCACGACATGTGCGCGTCATGGCCCGTTGCCCAAAGCGACGGGGCGGACACGCCGGCTGGGCTGCGCCGACGGAGTCTGACGCCAAGGCGCGCTGCGCGAACCGGCGTGATGGCGACGCTCTACAGAACCGCCTCCAGAGCGATCGTCCGAGGATCGACTAACGCGCGTAGCCGGTTTCTTTCGGGTCGACGATGATCTTGATCAGCTTGTTCACGTCCCCGAAGCCGCTGCCGCCGCTGAAGATCAATCGGCCCTCCCCTTTGCAGAAGAGCTCGAAGCGGTGGCGATCGCCGCCGAAGTACCAAGGTATCCATGGTTTGCCGGTGACATAGCCTTTCATGTCGCACTGCATCTGGATGTTGTCCTGGACTTCTTTCAGACCCATGCCGAACTGAAGCTTGGCGAACTTGCTTCCAGGCGCCGGCGTGCCATACAGCTCGCCGTCGAAGGAGCCGTCGCGCGCCTTGACCAGTTTCATCGGCGGCAGGTTTGGATCCTGCTGCGGCTGCGCCTGGGGTTTGGGAGCCGGGGCCGGGGCCGCGCCGGATCCCGACGAGCCTTCGCTCTTGCCGCCCATCTGTGCACAAGCGCCGAGCGCGATGATGGAAGAGGCCGCGACGTAGAGAATCCGACGTTTCATCTTTTCCTCCGAGATCAGGTTCATGGGTCTTGTGCGGTGAAGAAAGCGTGCTCGTCGATGCTGCTTGGCTGTTGGAATGCCCGGACTCGGAGCAGTCAACGCCTGTCAAACCCGGGCCGACCTTAGCTTCGCCGGCGTTACCGGGGCGTTACCGCGGCGCCGGTCAGGCGCCCAACTCCTCCAGCAGTTCCCGCAACGGATCGCGGCCGTCCTCGCACCGCAGCCCGGCCACGTCGATCGCCACCGTCTTTTTCACGCCGTCGAGGCGGCCCGCATCGCGAAGCGCAAGCGCCTGCCTCAGGTACTTCGGCGCGTATTTCTCGTCGAAGACGTACGCGAGGACCGGGGCCAGACCGGCCGCGTCGCGCGGAAAATGCGCAATGCCGCGCACCGGCTGCGGATCCAGCCGGCGCTCGGGCAGCGGACAGAACTCGGGTTGCGCCACCAGCCGCTTCATGCGCTCGTTGTCCGGCCGCACCAGCGCTTCGATGTGGTGGCGGCCGACGCGCTCGCTCGAGGCGCGCTCCTGCAGGTACGGGTGCACGATCGCCACTACCATCAGGGCCCGCGCGAGGCCGGATGCGCGGTGCGCGGCGGCGACCGCCGCGCCGCCGATCTCCCAATGGGCAGGCGTTTCGCTGCGCACGTAGATGGTGCCGGCGAGCGCGCCGTCGCCGTTCGATCGCGCGAGGTAGAAGCGCCCTTGCCGAGTCAGCTCGCGCACGTCGTCTTCGCTCAAGCGCCGCAGGAAGTCGGACGGCTCGGCCTGCAGGAAGGCGCAGATCTCGCGCACCGCCGCGTCGTCTTGCGGCGCCTTGACGATCGTGTAATCGCGCGTCATCGCGGCGGCCGCGGCGCTGCTGCGCCGTGCCGATGCGTGCGACGGGCAACGGGGTTAAGCTGGCCGCGTCGTTCGCCCCCGGGAGTCCGGCCATGCAGACGCAATCGCTTCGAGAATTCGCCGCGCGGGTGGCGGCGGCGAGCGCGGCCGACGACCGCGCGTTCCGGCAGATCATCGGCGACCTTGGGCTGCTCGCGGCGGAACGCGAGTTCACGCGCGCGTTCGATCTGGACGACTGGACGCTGCGACGCTGGCGCGAGGGTGTCGGCGTGCCCGCGCCGGCGCTGCGCCGGTCGATGTACCGGTGGCTCGGCGATCGCGCTCGCGCCGAACTTGCACGGCTGGCAGAGGCGGATGCCGGCGCGGCCGCCGCCACGCAGCCCGTCGCCGCCAAGCCGCAAGGGCTGCCGGGCTGACATCAGCGCAGGCGGCGGCTCGCCGTCGTAAGCAAACCTCGGTTGGCGGCGTTGCGGTTCAGGAAACTGTCCCTGAACTCGTCCGGCACGTTGGGCAGCGCCTCGTGCGTGATCCAGTCGACGCCGGCCCTCAGCGCGGCCACGGCGGCATCTCTGTCGCCCGCGGCATCCAACGCCTCGAACGCCCACAGTTGGATCTCGCCCGGATAGACGGTCCACGGGATCGATTGCGCCGCGGTCGCCTGCGCCTTGCGCGCCATGGCCGAAGCCTCGGTCACGGCCCCGGCGCGCAGCAGGCAGTGGCAGGCGATGGCCTGTGCGTCGAGCATCAGCGGCCGATTGATGCGCTGCCGCGCCTCCGCTTCGACGCGAGCGGCCAGCGCTGCACCGGCGGCCGGCGCGATGTCGAGCGCCTGCTGCATCTGCGCCATCAAATCGTTGTCGAACTGCCGATGCTGCGGGTAAATGGCCAGCGCTTCCTCCAACAGGGGAACATGCGCTCGCCCCAGCAGGCGCAGCGCCCGCGCAAGCGCCACCAATGTCAACCCGCGCACCGCGAGCGGCAAACCGTCGGGAATCGCCTCCAGCAGTTGCACCGCGCGCGCCGGCTGGCCAAGCGTGATGTACACGCGTGCCAGCGCCACACGCGCGACGATCGCCCACGGGGTGGCGTGCCCCAACATCAACCGCTCGTGCGCGGTGACGAAGTGCTGCATCGCCTGTCGGTAGCGGCCAGTCTGGTACGACCACACGCCCTGATAGACGCGCGCCATCTCGGTCTGCCCGCCGGTGGCGCCCAGTTCCTCGCGCAGCGACAGCGCCGCGGTGACGTGCTCGCGTGTCTCCTCTTTCAGCCCGAGCCGCACGCAGTAGGCGGCCAGATGCGTATGCGCGACGCACGCCGCGGTCAGGTCGCCGGCGGCCACCGCCAGCGCCAGCGCACGGCGCGCCACCGCCGCCGCGTCCTGCCGTCGCTTGGCCTGCTCCAGCACCTGCGAGCGATGGGCCAGGAACATGCTACCGGCAGGCCCCGCTTCGGTCGCCAGCCACGGTTCGTATTCCTCGAACACCGCCAGCCCGCGCTCGCACTCGCCGCGTGCACCGTACAGCCGGCCGAGAATGCCGGCCAGCGTCAGGACCAGCGGCGCGTCGCGCAGCGCGAGCGCCAGTCGCAGACCCGCTTGCGCGTACTCGATCGCGCGTTCGCCCTGGCCGAGGAAATCGACCGCCTCGGCGCAGGCGGCGAGCGCCTCGGCGCGTTGCGCCGGTGTCGCCGCGCAGCCGAGCGCCGCCTCGGCACACGCGCGCGCGACATCGGTGCGATCGACCCACTGCGCGGCGCGCGCCGAGCGCAGCTCGATCTCGAAGCGGTCGGCGGCGGTCGCGCCGCGCTCGACGCACGACGCCGCGCACCGCAACAGCCGCAACTCCTGCGCGCGGTGCGACGCCGCGCCGGCCCCCCGCGCCGCTGCGATGTAGGTTGCGCAGGCGGCGTCCCAGTCCTGCGCCGACTCGAAGTGCGCGGCGGCGCGCGCCGGCGCGCGTTGCGCCAGCCGCTCGGCGATCGCGCGATGGATCAAGCGCGCCGTCTCCGGTGCGACCGATCGTTGCGTCGCGTCCAGGACCAGGTCATGCGCGAAGCCGTGGTCGTGCAAAACGTGCGCGCGCTGCAGTTCGGTCCATGGCACCGCGAGATCCAGGGGATGAACGCACAGCACGGCGGCCGCCGTCTCGGCGTCGAAGTCCTCGCCCGCCAGGGCGGCCACCTGTGCCAGCGCAAGCGCCTGCCCGCTCAGTTGCGCCAGGCGCGCGCCGATCAGTTGGCCGACGTTGGTCGGCAGCGGCAGGTCGCGCGCGGCGGTGCGCGCCACCGCGCCCGGCGCGAGCAACGCGCGCAGCGTCTCCAGCACGAACAGCGGATTGCCGCCGGTATGGCGAAAGATCGTGCGCGCCCAGCGCGCCGCCGGCAGTTCGGGCAGCGCCAGCGATTCGAGCAAAGTCTGTACGCCCGCTGCGTCCAGCGGCGCCAGTGAGATGCGCGCCAGCGCCGACGCATCGAGCGCGTCCAGCCACTGGCGCGCGGCGGCCGGCAGCTCGTGCTCCCGCGCACCGAGCAGCCAGCAAGGGTCGTTCGCACCGCCGCGCGCCGCCAGCGGCAGCATGTGCAGCGATTCGGCGTCGGCATACTGAAGGTCGTCGAGCGCGATCACGCTGCCGGCGGGATGTGTGGCCGCCAACAACTGCTGCACCGCCTGCGCCAGACGCACCGCATCGACGTCCCCGACCGGAGTCCAGCCCGGATCGAACGCCGGCACCAGCCGCGCCAGCTCACGTCGCGCCCACGGTTCGACCGGCGCATCCATTTGCGCGACGAGCGCGCGCAGCAGGCGCGCGGCGAGCGCGTAAGGCACCTGCGCATCGCCGGGTCGCGCCCCGACCAATACGCCGCCGCGCGCGCGGACGAAATCGGTCAGCAGGCGGGTCTTGCCGGCGCCCGGCTCCCCGGTCACGAGCGCGATCGTGCCCATCGACCGGGCGCGCTGCAACGCGAGCCACTCGGCATCCCGGCCGACGAGCTGAGGCGGACGCAGGATGGTGACCGGGGTCGGCTGCACCGCCGCCGCGGCGAGCGCTCCGGCCTCGATCTGGCGCGCCAACGCGGCGGTTTCGGCGCTCGGTAAGCTCCGAAGCTGGGCGGCGAACGTCGCGCGGCAGCGTTCATAGGCAGCCAGTGCCGCCGCGCGATCGCCGCGCAGCATGTGCAGCCGCATTAGATTGCGATGCGCGCTCTCCGCCAGCGGGTCTTCGGTCACCAGGCGCTCGGCGTGGCGTAAGGCCGCCGCCAGCTGCCCGTCGCGCTCGCACCGCTGCGCCGCCGCCGCCAGCGCCTGTCGCCGCGCGTTGCGCCGCCGCTCGCG
>JAKANT010000041.1 GCA_021823635.1 Pseudomonadota bacterium | reverse complement strand
GTTAGCGCCAGCGGCACGTCGGCCGGCACGTGTAGCTTGAACGAGCCGTCGGGTTCGATCGGCGCGTAACCGAGGATCTGTTGCGGCTCGAAGTCAGTTTCGCCGAGCGCTCCGCGCACGCCCATCGTGTTGGCCACCGGCGGCGCGGCGCGCGTGGCGCGCACGAAGCGCGTGGGCGCGCAGCGGTACGCGGCGTCGGCCGGATCCTTCATCCGCACGATGTTCGCGATCTGCGGCCGCGTGTCGAGCGGATCGGTCGGCGCGGTCTTGGCGATGCCTTCGGTGCAGCCCGACGGCAGGTCGGCGGCGGCGATCATCGGTTCGCCCATGCGCTGCAGGCCGTCGGTGTCGTAGATGCTGCGCACTTCGATCAGCCCCAGCCCCTGCGCGGCGAGCGTGGAATCGACGCTGGTCGGATCGGCTGCGTTCGGCTCCGGCCGTGCCTGCAGCGCGATCGGGTCCGTGTACATGAACCCGGGCGGCGGCGCAGCGACGATCAGGAAGGTCTGCCGCGCCGGATCGAACATGTAGATCGCATAGGAGGGCCGCACGTTGTCCTGCAGCGGGTCGTTGGCGACGTCCGCGGCGAGCCGGTTGCGATCGGACAGGCGTGCGATCTCCTCCGGCGTCAAGGTGGAGCACGAAACGACCACGCCGTTGCGCGTGACCTGGCACGGCGCATACGCGACCAGTACTCGGTTGGTGCCGTCCCACAGCGGATAAGGCGTGGTGATGCGTCCGTGCAGCGACAGCCCGCGGTTGAAGTTCAGCGCCTGCGCGGTGGCCTGGCGCTGGCCGCCGCCGCCCGCGACCCGCGCGTTGACCGGCGTGTTGTGCTCCGAGTAGTTGGCGACGTCGATGAACACCAGCGCGCCACCCTCTTGGGTGCCGGACAGCGGCATCAGGCTAGAGGCGACGAAGCCCTTGTAGGGGCCGCTCGGGTCCATGTCGCGCGGATGCAGGAAGCTGTTGCCCGGGCTGAACTGCCCGTACAGCACGAACAGATCGGTGCCGTCGGGCTTGACCCGGAAGATCGTGAAACGGTTCTGGTCGCCGACATGCTCCCAGCGCGCGAACATGATGTCACCGTTGGGCCGCACCACCGGGTTGCGTTCGTGGCTGGCGTTGACGGTGATCTGCTGGATGTTGCTGCCGTCGGCCGCCATCGTATGCAGATTGAGCACGCGTTCGCGTTCGTACTCGTCGACCATGTAGAAGGTCTGGCTGCCGCTCACGGTGCGTGTCTTGCTCTGCCGATTGGAGGCGAACACGAAGCCGCGGCCGGCCGGTAGATAGGCTGGGTCGACGTCGTCGTCCTGCGTCGAGCTGGTGATCCGCCGCAGCGTGCCGCCGGTCAGCCCCCCGACGGTCATGTCGTACTCCCAGATGTTCCAGCGCCCGGTGCAGGCCGGCTGGCCGTTGATCGTGGAGGTATTGGAGGTCGGGCAGCGCAGCGCGAAGACGATCTTCTTGCCGTCGTAGGAGACTTCGGGGTCGGACACGTCGCCCTGGCCTTGCGTGATCGAGGCCGTGACGTTGTGCTCGGGCGCCGACGGCGAGGACTTCTCGCGAATGATCAGATCGCCGCCCGGAGCCGAGTTGGTGCCGTCGGTCGGATTCATGGCGATCGTGTTCGACCGCTTGACGTAGGCGATGGCGACGTCGCCGTTGACCGCGACGGTGGAGTTACTGCCGGTGCCCCGCGAGCAACCGGCCAACGCGAGACCGAGGACGACCGCGGCAAGGACCGGCAAACGCAGTTCGAATGCTCTAGGCGCGACGCTCATGTTCGTCTCCGCACGCTCGGGAAGCGTTGCGCCACATCCTATTCACAACGGCTGCCTGCGCCCATCATCCGAAAGGCCGGTCGTATAGGAGAGCGCGCCGTCCGCATCGACCACCACCGCGTCGGCCCCGGGCTGCGAGGCGACGAATTGCAGCCCCTTTTGCACGCCCATCACGAAGACGCACTTGGCGAGCGCTTCCGCCGTCAGGCCGTCGTCCGCGATCACCGTCACGCTGCGGATGTGGTCGGGCGACTTGCCGGTGCGCGGATCGATCACGTGATGGAAGCGCCTGCCTGCGGCCTCGAAATAGCGCTCGTAGTCTCCCGAGGTGGAGACGGCGACGTCCTGCAACGGCAACACGGCGACGATCTCGCCGGCGCGGCGCGGGTCGCGCACACCGATCGTCCACGGCCTTCCGCGCCGGTCGCCGACGATGCGGCTGTCGCCGCCGGCGGACACGATCGCGTGCGCGATGCCGTGGCGCTGCAGGATGGCCGCGGCGTTGTCCACCGCGTGGCCCTTGGCGAAGCCGCCCAGGTCGATGCGCACGCCGGGGCGCGCGAAGCGCACCGTACCCGCCTGCGCATCCAGGATCAGATGGCGGTAGCCGACCGCCTCGCGCGCCGCGGCGAGCGCCTGCTCGCTCGGCCGGATGCCGCGCCGATAGTCATACAGCGCGCCGACGCTGGCGAAGGTGACGTCGAACGCGCCGTCGGACAGCCGTGAAAACTCGATCGAGCGCGCCAGCAGGTCGAACAGTTCGCGGCTGACCGGCACGGGCCGCTGCGCCGCGTCGCGGTTGACGCGGGACAGTTCGGAGTCGGGCTTAAATGGGCTCATGGCGGCGTCGATGCGGCGCATCTCCGCCATCACGGCGTCGATCGCCGCCGCGGCCTGCTCAGGGACTTCGGCCCACAGTTCGACGCGGATCGCCGTGCCCATGATCGCCGCCTCGCGCGCATGCCAGGCCCCGGACGGGCGCGACGCAGAGCGCGCGCCGGCCGCGATTCGGCGTGCGCTCGATACCAGGCGTTGGAACATCGACGTTGACGCGGGCTGTGCTCGTTGAGAACGGGACGCTTTCCCGTGCACGCCGCGCGCACTGTATCGGCGTGCAGCGTGCGGTGCCGCGGCGCGTTTACTGCGTTTGCGGGAATCCGTTTGCGTGAATGCGGCCCGCCTGCGGGCGTCTCACGGCGATTCGTCGCGCCAGCGATCCCGGATCGCCAGCGCTTCCTCCAGACGCGACTCGAACGCGGTCACGGCGTCGGGCCAGAAGTGGCGGCCGCTTTGCTCGCGCAGAAAGTCGAGCGCGCGCTCGATCGGCCATGCCGGCTTGTACGGGCGCACGCTGGTCAGCGCGTCGAACACGTCGCCCACTGCCACGATGCGCGCCTCGACGCTGATCGCCTCGCCGCGCAGCCCTTGCGGATAGCCGCTGCCGTCCCACTTCTCGTGATGCTCGAGCGCGATGCGGCGCGCCGCCTGCAACAGCGGGCTCGGATCGTCGCCGATGATTTCGGCGCCGATACGCGGATGCTCGCGCATGATCGCCCACTCGGCGTCGTCAAGCTTGCCCGGCTTCAGCAGCACCGCATCCGGGATGCCGATCTTGCCGACGTCGTGCATCGGCGCGGCGGCCAGGATGCGATCGCAGAACGCGGCCGATGCGCCGAGCGCCTCGGCGATCAGGCGGCTGTAATGGCTCATGCGGATCACGTGGCGGCCGGTCTCGTTGTCCTTGAACTCGGCCGCGCGCCCCAAACGGCGGATCACCTCCAACCGCGTGCGCTCCAGTTCCTGCCTCTGCACCAGCGCCAGATGGGTGCGCACACGCGCGCGCAGCACGGGCGGCGAAATCGGCTTCGTGATGTAGTCCACCGCCCCCAGCGTGAGCCCGAAGCTCTCGTCTTCCTCCTGACCGAGCGCGGTGCAGAACAGCACCGGGATGGAGGCGGTGGCGGCATCCGCCTTCAGCGCGCGCAGCACGTCATGCCCGCTCATGCCGGGCATCATGACGTCCGGCAGGATCAGCCGCGGCGCCACTTCGCGCGCCCGCTGCAGGGCCTCGGGCCCGCTGCGTGCGAACGAAAGTCGATAGTCGGCTTCCAGCACACGCTTGAGCAGTTGCAGGTTCTGCGGTTCGTCGTCCACCAGCAGCAGGCGCGGGGCGCCGTCGTCGTCCTGGGCCGCGGCAACGGCGGCCGCGCGGTGGGGTGCGGAAAGATCGGACATCTCAACCTCCCTCCAGCAGCGTCTCCTCCTGCTGCCAACTCGCGAGCAGCGCCTGCGCGCCGTCGAAATCGAAGGCGTCCAGCCGCGCACGCAGCGTCTGCGCGCGTGCCGCGTCGGTGCGCGCCATTTCAGCCAGCGCCGCGTCGTCGATCTCACCCCGGCTGCAGGCGCGCGCCAGCCGTTCCAGCAGCGCCGTGGCGGCCGGCGCGCTCTTGCACGCAGCGGCCTCGCTTGCGGCTGCGTGCGCCGACGCCGAGTCCTGCCCGCCGAGCCAAGCCGTGAGCGCGAGCCAGGCCTGCTGCGCCATGGCAAGCGGCGGTTGCTCGCCGCGCGCGCATGCGAGTTCGCACTGACGTGCCGCCGTCGCCAGCGCCGGCAGCGCGAGGTTGGCCGCCACCCCCGCCAGCCGGTGCCAGTCCTCGCGCGCGAAGCGCTCTGCCTCATTCCAGCGCGGCGCCGCTTCTTCGTACCAGCGTCGCACCTGCGCAAGCCACTGCGGCCCCCACAGAGCCTGCCCGCGGACCGCGTCGGCGATGGCAACGTCGGGCGACGGCGCTTGCGGGGCGAGTGCACCGGACCCTTCTTCCGCGCGCGCGCCGACATCGCGCAGCACGCGCTCGAGCGCGCGCGGGTCGATCGGCTTCTCCAGGAACCCGTCCATGCCGGCCGCGCGCGCGGCCTCGCGGTCCGCATCCAGCACGCTCGCGCTGAGCGCATACACCGGCACCGGTGCAAGACCGCGCTCCCGTTCCAGCGCGCGCAGGCGCCGGCAGGTCTGCAAACCGTCCACGTCCGGCATGTGCACGTCGAGCAACACCAGGTCCCATGCCGAGGGTTCGGCCGCGTAGGCGGCCAGCAGCGCTTCGCCGCTTTCGACGATGCGGTGGTCATGCCCGCCGCGCTCGAGCAGCGCCGCCAGCAGCTCGCGGTTCTGCGCCACGTCGTCGGCGGCCAGGACGCGCCGCGCCGCCGCCGGCACGCCCGCCGGCGCGGGCGCCTGCGACTCTGGGCACGTCGCGTCCGGCTGCGCCGCGAGCGGCAAGCGCACCCGCACGCGCGTGCCGCGTCCCGGTTCGCTTTCGAGCGCAATCTCCCCGCCCATGCGCTCGACCAGCCGTTTGACGATGCTCATTCCCAGCCCGGTGCCGCCATAGCGGCGCGCGGTGCCGGCATCGGCCTGCACGAACGGATCGAACACCGCCGCCTGACGCTCGGGCGCGATGCCGATGCCGGTGTCCGCGACGTCGAGCTCGAGCCGCCGGTCGTCGCCAGCGGCGCTCAGGGTCACGCTACCCTCGGCGGTGAACTTCAACGCGTTGCTCAGAAGGTTGGCGAGGATCTGGCGCACGCGATCGGCGTCGCCCAGCCAGCACCTCGGCAGTTCGGGCGGGCACTCCAAACGCAGCGCCAACCCTTTGCGCGCCGCTAGCACGCCGAACTGCGACACCAGGTCGTGCAGCAGGCGGTCGAGGCGGAACGGCGCGGCGACGATCGCGAACTCGCCGCGCTCGAGTTTGGCCGCATCGAGCAGGTCGTTCAGGATGCGCAGCAGGCCGCGTGCGGCGTCCAGGATCGCGCCCGCCTGCTCTCGCTCCCTGCCCTCGGGCAGCCGCTCCCGCAGCAGCTCGGCGAAACCGACGATGGCGTTCATCGGCGTGCGGATTTCGTGGCTGACGTTGGCGAAGAAAGCGCTGCGGCTGGCGAGCGCCTGCTCGAGCTCGCGCTGCATGCGCTGCAGCGCCTGCACCGTCTGCACGCGCTCGGTGACGTCGAAGGCGAGCTTGAGCACCGTCTGCACCTGGCCGGCGGCGTCGAACAGCGGCTGATACCAACCCGACAGATAGCGCACGGTGCCGTCCCGCGCGCGGCGGGCGAAGTCGCCCGGCTGCGCCTCTCCACGCCGCAGCGCCTCCCAAAACGCGCCCATCTCGTCGGCCTGCGCGTCGTCCACCCAAACGGCGCGGTGGTGGCGCCCCACGAGCTCCTGCGGCGCATAGCCGAGCGTGGCCGCGAGCTTGTCATTGACCGCGACGAAGAAGCCCTCCGGCGTCAGCATCGCCCGCCCGACCACGCGGTCAATCGCCGCCAGCAGCGCCTGCTCTCGCGCGCGCGCCTCGTGTTGCGCGGTGATGTCGGCGAGGAACAGGTCGAGGACCGGCTCGTCGCCACCAGCCGCGCCCACGGCGCGCCGCCCGACCGCCAGCACCACCACCCAGCGCCAGCCGGCTTGCAGGTGGTACAGGCGCACGACCAGACGCTGACGCACACCGGGTTCCTGCTGCGCGCGGGCCAGCACTTCCTGAAGGCGTGCGCGGTCCTCGGCGTGCACCACGTCGGGCAAGTCCCACTCGCCGCGTGCGAACGCTTCGAGCGAGCGGCCGGTCAGGTCGCCCAGCGCCTGCGACACCAGAAACTGGCGGCGCTCCGAGCCGGTGCCGATGCGCAGCACCGCCCCCGGCAGGTTGTCCAGAATGTCGCTGAGCAGCGTCTCGCGTTCGCGCAGCCGCGCGGCCAGCGCGCGGTAGGTCGCCACCGCCAGCATGCTGCCGGCGAAGCCGAACACGACGATCGTCGCCCCCGCCACCGCCAGGGCGAGGGTGCCGTTGCGGCCGGACCAAAGCATGTAATACGGATCGGGGTCGCCGATGAACAGCGATGCGTGCATCGCGGTGTAGTGCATGCCCGAGGTCGCGAGCCCCAGCAGCGTGCCGGCAACGATCACCACCGCCGTGCGCGGCAAAAGCGTGTGCCTGCGCAGCAGCTCGCGCGCGGCCAGACCTACCGTCGCCAGCGCCACAGCCACCAGCACCGACAGCGCCACCCACAGCGGATCGAAGCGCAGCAGGCTCTGCATGCGCATCGCCGCCATGCCGCTGTAGTGCATCGCGCCGATGCCGGCGCCGACCAGCACGCCGGCCAGCACGATCTGGCGTGGCGTCGGGCCGCCCCCGGCACCGCGGCGTGCCAGCACGTGCAGACCGGCCGCCGCGGCGGCGATGCTCGGGATCGCCGAGGCGGCGGTCAGCCAGGGATCGAATCGGACGGTCTGGCAGACATCGACCGCCAGCATGCCGATGAAATGCATGCTCCAGACGCTGACGCCGAGCGCGAGCGCCGCCAGGATGCGCGCCGCGCAAGCGACGCCTCGGCCGAAGCGCTCCGGGCGTCGCCCGACCGGGACGAGCTGCAGCGCGGCGATACCGCCCAGACAGGCGACCAGCACCGACAGCGCCACGAGCTGCGGGTCGTACGCGATCGGGATCAGCGGCGCCGTTTCGGTGCGCCAGCGAAAGATCTCCGACCACCCGTCTGACATCGACCCACTCCCTGCCCGCGGACGCACGGCGACGCGTACTGGCAGCCTAGCGGGCGGAAACGACGGGCGAGCCTCCGATTTGCGGGGGGAATACGGCGTTGCGGCGCCGACAGCGTCGGCGCCTGCGCGCCGTCAGCGCGACATCAGCACCGGCACCGTCATGCTGTGCAGGACGGTACGCGTGGCGCCGCCGAGCACGATCTCGCGCGCGCGCGAATGACCGTAGGCGCCCATCACGATCAGATCGGCGCCGTAGTCGAAGGCGCGCGACAGGATCTCGTCGCCGACGGACACCTCGGCCGCCACGGTGCGCGCCGCCTCGGCGTTCACGCCGTGCCGCGCCAGGTACAGCGCGATGTCGGCACCCGGCACCTCGCCGTACGCGCGCGGCGCCGCCTTGTCGACGATCGACAGCACGGTCACGCGCTTGGCCGCGCGCAGGAACGGCAGCGCGTCGGTGACCGCGCGCGCCGCCTCGCGACCGGCGTTCCAGCACACCAGGACGTGCTCGCCCAGTGTCTTGAATTCGCCCGTGTACGGCACGATCAGCACCGGCCGGCCGACCTCCATGATCACGGTGTCGGCGAAGTTCGACCGCGTCTCCGCGTCCGGGTTGGTCTGGTTCACGACCACCAGATCGGCGTAACGCGCATGCAGCGCGACGGTCTCGGCGAGCGGCCCTTCGTCGACGCGCCACTCGGCGCGCGCGATGCCGCCCGCGCGCACGCCGGCGTCGAAGCGGGCCTTGGCTTCGGCCGCCAGTTCGGCGTTGATCCGTTCCTGCATTTCGGCGAGCTGCCGGGTCCCCGCCTCGGTCCAGGCCGGCACGAACACCGGCTGCTTGACGTACAGGCCGGCGACGTGTGCATCCCACCGGTTGGCGATCCGTCCCGCGATGTCCAAGCTGCGGGCGCTGCGCGGCCGACCGTCGACCGGAACCAACAACGTCTTGTACATGGGCCAACCCCCTGTGGTGTGAGTCGCCGCCACTGTAGAGCGGCGCAGCCAAGCCTCGTTGAGATAACTCAATCCGATACCGCGTTCGCCGATGCCGCCGCCGCGACCGCCGGCTGACCGAGGTCAAAAAGGCCGACCGGGCGACGCCCGCACAATCACAGCACGCCGTCGCATGCGGGCGGAGGAAGCATAACGGTTGCCGCCCGGCCGCGGCCCTGCAGTCCGATGCGGCGGCGGCACATCGACCCGAACGAGCGAGGCTTGCGATGACCCACAAACACGTCCTGTTTCATTCGGCCGCGCGCGAGAAGGTGCTGCGGGGGGCCACGCAACTGGCCGATGCGGTGCGGGTGACGCTGGGCCCGAAGTCCAAGTCGGTGCTGATCCAGAAGAAGTGGGGCACACCGATCGTGTGCAACGACGGCGTCACGATCGCCAAGGAGTTCGACCTCAAGTATCCGGAAGAGAATCTGGGTGCCCGGATCCTCCGGCAGGCG
>JAKANT010000040.1 GCA_021823635.1 Pseudomonadota bacterium | reverse complement strand
GTCAGCTACGTCGTGATCGGCACCGCGGCGGTCAAAAACCCCGGCTTCCTTCAGGACGCGTGCAGCGCCTTCGGCGGCCACGTGATCGTCGCGCTCGACGCCAAGGGCGGCAAGGTCGCCACCGACGGCTGGAGCAAGCTGACCGGCCACGACGTGATCGACTTGGCGAAGAAGTTCGAGGAGTACGGAGTCGATGCGATCCTGTACACCGACATCGGCCGAGACGGCATGCTCACCGGCGTGAACATCGAAGCGACGGTGCAGCTGGCGCGCGCGGTTCGCATTCCGGTCATCGCCAGCGGCGGCGTGGCGAGCGTCGCCGATATCGAGCGGCTGTGCGCGGTCGAGGACGAAGGCATCGAAGCGGTGGTGCTCGGCCGCGCGCTGTACGAGGGCACGCTCGACTTCAAGGCGGCGCAGGCGCGCGCCGACGAACTCGCCGCCGGCTGAGCTTCATGGCCGCCGCGTGCAGGCGGCGAAGTCCTCGAACGCGCCGAGCGCGGCCGACCGCGGACGCGCCGCACCGCAAAGGTCCGCGGCCTCCGTCCCAGGCTCGGTGCGCTCCGGTGGCGTGCGGAAGCGCAGATCCAGTGCGACGGCATCGACGAACAGATCGCGCACCGGGTGACGGCCCAGGTACAGCCAGAGCAGCGCGGTCGCGAAGTTGTCGTGCGCCTCCAGGATCGCACCTTCGCGCGCACGGATCGGTCCGTCCACCAGATTGCCGGCCACGCGCGCCGAGCTCTCGGCATGGCGCACGTAGACGCCGGCGGTATCCAGCACCGTGTTGTGCAGCACGCGTGTGCGCGGCGCGCGCTTGATGTAGATCCCCTCGTCGGAACAGGAGGCGATCAGGTTCGCCGCCATCAGCCCGTCCTCGTGCTCGGTGATGCAGCGCCCGTCGCGGCAACCCTTGGCATCACTGCCGCCGCCGCCGAACGACAACCCGACGCGGCTGCCCGGGGCGCCGCGCAGACGCCACTCGCACAGCACGACGTTGCGCACGAAGCGGTTGCCGCTGCCGCCGCCCTTGGCGAAGGCGCCGTAACTGGTGGCTTCGCCGGCGCGCACGAAGTCCGCGATCAGATTGCCCTCGATGTGCCAGTGGCTTGCGGCGACCAGATCGATCGGCGTCACCGGGACGCGGGTGGCACGCGGCGCGGTGTTGAACAGGGTGTTGTTCTCGATGCGGCCGTGGTCGGGAAAGCGGCCGCCGGCGCCGTTGATCTTGATGTGGGCGTTGAAGTCGCGCAGCTCGTTGTTGCGGATCACGACGTGGCGCGCGCCGCCGACCACGTGAAAGGCGTGTTCGCACACGTCGTGGCTCGCGCAAGCGCCGCGAATGCTCAGGTTCTCGAAGCGCCAGTGCGGCGCCGTGACCCGAAAGCCCTCGACCAGTTCGAATTCCAGCGTCACCGTTCCGAGGACGTCGGCGCGCACCACGATCGGCGCCGCTTCGGTGCCGGCGCGCGCGGCTTCGAGCGCCAGACCGGTGAATCGGTACGTGCCTGGCGCGAGCGTGATCGCATCGCCCGGCGCCGCCGCGGCCAGCGCCCCCTGCAGTTCCTGCGCCGTGCTCACCCCCACGAATCGACCGCTCGCCGGCGCGGCGGCGGCGACGTGGGCCCCCGCCCAGGAAGGCAGTCGGGCATTGGGCAACACTTCGCCGCGGTCGAGCCGCACCAACTGAGCGTGCGCCCAGCGGCCGAAGGTTTCGATCCAGGGCGCGTGGCCGCTGGCGCGCCGCTCCAGGTAGGGGCCGAGCAGACGCGGTGCCACGCCGATGCGGTCGATCGCCTCGACCGCCAGCACGCAGGCGATCACGCCCGCCAGCGCGATCAGGCACAGACCGAGGCTGCGCCGGCGCCGCGTGCCGGGGCCGATCGCGGTCGTTGCGCGCGCCATGAGGGGGCTATGCTTGGAACTCAATCGGGGTTCGTTCGATGCTGGCCAAGCGCATTATTCCTTGTCTTGACGTGACCGCCGGGCGCGTCGTGAAGGGGGTTAATTTCGTCGCCCTGCGCGACGCCGGCGACCCGGTCGAGATCGCGCGCCGCTACGACGCCGAAGGTGCCGACGAACTGACCTTCCTCGACATCACCGCCAGCGCCGACCAACGCGACATCTTGCCGCATGTGATCGAAGCGGTGGCCGAGCAGGTGTTCATACCGCTGACCGTGGGCGGCGGCGTGCGGCAGGTTCAGGATGTGCGCCGGCTGTTGAACGCAGGCGCCGACAAGGTCTCGATCAACACGGCGGCGGTGCAGGACCCGCAGTTGATCGCGGCGGCGAGCGCGCGTTTCGGCTCGCAGTGCATCGTGGTAGCGATCGATGCCCGACGCCGCGTCGCCGAGGACCCGGCGGCCGGCTGGGAGGTTTACACGCACGGTGGGCGGCGGCCGACCGGCCTGGACGCCGTGACCTGGGCGCGACGCGTGGTCGAACTGGGCGCCGGCGAGATCCTGCTCACCAGCATGGACCGCGACGGCACCAAGCTGGGCTTCGATCTGGAACTGACGCGCGCAGTGGCCGACGCCGTGCCGGTGCCGGTGATCGCCTCGGGCGGCGTCGGCAATCTGCAACATCTGGCCGACGGCGTCACGGTGGGGGGCGCGGACGCCGTGCTGGCGGCCTCGATCTTTCACTTCGGCGAATTCACGATCGGGCAGGCCAAGCGCTTTCTGGCCGAGCGCGGCATCGCCGTGCGCATGGACCGATGAGCTGGCTCGACGACATCGCGTTCGACGAGCGCGGACTGGTGCCGGTGATCGCACAGGACGCGGCGAGCGGGCGCGTGCTGATGGTGGCATGGGCCAATCGCGATGCGCTGGCGGAGACCGCGAACACCGGCCAGGCCGTGTACTGGTCGCGCTCGCGCGGCCGGCTTTGGCGCAAGGGCGAGGAATCGGGCCTGCGCCAGCGCGTGTCCGAGATCCGGTTGGATTGCGACGGCGACGTCGTGCTGTACGCTGTCGAGCAGGCGGGCGGGATCGCCTGCCACACCGGCCGCGCCAGCTGTTTTTACCGACGCCTGCAGGGCGACGCCTGGCAGACGGTCGACCCGGTGCTCAAGGATCCCGAGCTGATCTATCGCAAATGACCGACGACGACAGGACGCTGGCGCGGCTGGCCGACGTGATCGAATCGCGCCGGGGTGGCGATGCGGCCACGTCCTACGTGGCCCGCCTGCTGGCGGCCTCGCCCGACGCGGTGCTGAAAAAGATCGGCGAGGAAGCGACCGAAACCGTGATGGCGGCCAAGGACGGCGCCACCGATCGCATCGTCGCCGAGTGCGCGGACCTGTGGTTTCATTGCCTGGTCATGCTGGCGCGCTATGGCCTGCGTCCCGAGCACGTACTCGCCGAATTGCAGCGCCGCGCCGGCACCTCCGGTATCGAAGAAAAAGCGTTGCGCAAGCTGCGCGAGTGAATCACCCGATGCAACGAACGAGGACTCGATGACCGAGACGAACTGCATCTTCTGCCGCATCGTGCGCGGCGAGGTACCGAGCAAAAAGGCGTACGAAGACGACGAGCTGATCGTCTTTCACGACATCAACCCGGCCGCGCCGGTACATCTGCTGATGGTGCCGAAGGAACATTTCGCGTCGCTCGCCGACGCGCGGCCGGACCACGAGCGGCTGTTGGGTAAAATGCTGCTACTCGCACCGCGGCTCGCACGAGAACAGGGCGCCACGAACGGGTTTCGTGTCGTCGCCAATAACGGCCCGGACGGCGGGCAAGAGGTCTACCACCTGCACCTGCACGTGCTCGGTGGGCCGCGTCCGTGGAAACGTCTGTAGCGCCATTGGCCGCGCTTCCCGGCGAAGCGCGCTTTTAGGAGTGCATCATGGGTTCGCTTTCGATCTGGCACTGGCTGATCGTCCTGTTGGTCATCATTCTGGTATTCGGCACCTCCAAGCTGAAGAACCTCGGCAAGGACCTGGGCGGCGCGATCAAGGGCTTCAAGGAAGGAATGAAGGAAGGCAGCGAGTCGGTCGACGCCGCCAAGAAGGTCGAGGACGCCAAGCCGGTCGCCGGCCCGACGATCGACGTGCAGGCCAAGGAGAAGTCCTGAGCCGGCCCGCGCCGCCCGCGGCGGCGGCGCCGCGCGGCGGGCTTTCTTTTCCGCTCGGCTGAAGAGCGATGTTCGATTTCAGTCTCGGTGAGCTCGGCCTGATCGGAGTGGTCGCGCTGATCGTGCTGGGACCGGAGCGGCTGCCGAAGGTCGCCCGCACCGTCGGCGACTGGCTGGGCAAGGCGCAGCGCTACGTCAACCAGGTCAAAAGCGACATCAACCGCGAGATGGAGCTCGCGGAGCTGAAGCGGTTGCAGGAAGAGGCGCGCGCAGCCGCGCAGTCGCTGCAGTCGTCGGTGCAGGAACTGCAATCCGACCTGAATCGTGCGGCGGCGGAGCTGTCGGCGCCCGCGACCGGCGGCGCCGAGTCGGCCCCGGCCGCGAGCTCCGACTATGCATTCGAAGGTGCGGTCGACAGCTGGCAGCCCCGCACTTTTCCGCGCCGCTACAAAGCCGGCCCGTCGGTGGACGAGCTGGCCGAGGAGATCGCGCGCCTGAAGCGCGAATTGGCGCTGCCCGACGCGCACGCGACGACGCGTCGCAAATACGCCCCGCGCGCGCGGCTTAACCGGCCGCGCATCCGCCGATGAGCGCACCGCCGCCCGACACCGAGGAACTCGGCGGCGAGGAGCAGGGGTTCCTGTCGCACTTGATCGAGCTGCGCCAGCGGCTGGTGCGTTCGGCGCTGTCGGTGCTGATCGTGTTCGTCGCGCTGTCGCCGTTCATGAAGGAAATCTTCGATCTGCTGTCGCGCCCGTTGATGGTCGCGCTGCCGGCCGGCACCAAGCTGCTCGCCACCGGGGTGGTCACGCCGTTCATGGTGCCGCTGAAGGTGACGCTGTTCGTCGCCCTGCTGATCGCGCTGCCGTATGTGCTGTGGCAGGCTTGGGCCTTCGTCGCGCCCGGACTCTATCGGCACGAAAAGCGGTTGGCGGCGCCGATCATCGTCTCCAGCGTGGTGATGTTTTTCCTCGGCATGGCGTACTGCTATTTCGTCGTGTTCGGGCTGGTGTTCGGCTTCATCGCCGGCTTCGCGCCGACGTCGGTGCAGGTGGCGCCGGACATCGAGGCGTACTTCTCGTTCGTGCTCGGCATGTTCCTGGCGTTCGGCCTGACGTTCGAGGTGCCGATCGCGGTCGTGCTGCTGGCGCGCTTCGGCATCGCCGACGTCGAGAAACTGAAAAAGGCGCGGCCTTACGTGATCGTCGGCGCGTTCGTCATCGCCGCCATTTTCACGCCGCCGGACGTGTTGTCGCAGCTGCTGCTGGCGATCCCGCTTTGTCTGCTGTACGAACTCGGCATCCAGGTCGCGCGCTTGTTCGGCGCACCCAAGGAGGCCGAAGAAAAGGCGCCGGCCTAGCCGCGCCTGGGGACGGCACGGTCATGCCGCTTTCAACGCTGTTCGCCGCCTTGCTGGCCGCGCTGACGGCGTCGGCGGCGGCCGCCGATCCCGACTTGCAGCGCGGCTGGGCGGCGTATTCGAGCGGCGATCTGGCCGGCGCGCGCGCGGCATACCTGCGCGCCGCGCAGCGCAACGAGCCGCTGGCGCAATTCAATTTGTCGGTGATGTTGATCCAGGGCGAAGGCGGTGCGTCCGACCCCGCGCAGGGCGTGCACTGGCTGCGGCGCGCGGCCGAGGCCGGCTTGGCGCGCGCTCAGTACTCGCTCGCGGTGCTGCTCGACCGCGGCCAACACGTGGCCAAGTCCACCACCGAGGCCACGCACTGGTATCGCAAGGCGGCCGAGCAGGGCTGGCGGGACGCGCAGGTGAGCCTGGCCACGCAGTACTTCCTCGGCCGCGGCGCCACCCGGGACTACGCCGAGGCCGCGCGCTGGTACGAGCGCGCCGCCGAGCAAGGCGACGAGGCGGCCTGCTACATCGTCGCCAGCATGTACGAGAACGGCGACGGTGTCGCGCAGAGTTACGAGCGCGCCTGGTACTGGTATGCGCAGGCCGCCGCGCGCGGCGATCGCGCCGCCGAATTGAAGGCGCGCGAACTGTATCGCCGTCTGCACGCCGATTAGAGCCCGGCGCGTCACCGCTGCGCGGTACGCGGCGGCGGGCGCTCGCCGACCGTCACGTCCAGTTCCAGCTCCGCGCCCTTGCGCAACACCCGCACCTTGGCGACCGAGCCAGGCGCGAGCTGAGCGATCTGCGCCAGCAGCCCGGGCGTGTTGACGACCGGCTGGCCGTTGATCGTCAGGATCACGTCCAGCGGTTCCATGCCCGCCTTTGCCGCTGGCGCACCGCGCTGCACGCCGCGCACGACCACGCCTTTGGCCTGCGCCAGCTTCAGCAGCTCGGCCAGCTCGGGCGTGACGTCGCCGGGCTCGATGCCGAAGTAACCGCGCGTGACCTTGCCGGTGCGGATCAACTGCTCCATCACCTGCGTGACGATCGACGCCGGAATCGCGAATCCGATGCCGATCGAGCCGCCGGTGCGCGAATAAATCGCACTGTTGATGCCGACCAGCCGTCCCTGGGTATCGACCAGCGCGCCGCCCGAGTTGCCCTGGTTGATGGCGGCGTCGGTCTGGATGAAGTTCTCGTAGCGATTGATGCCGAGGTCGTTGCGGCCGAGTGCGGAGACGATGCCCATCGTGACCGTCTGGCCGACATCGAACGGATTGCCGATCGCCAGCACCACGTCGCCGACCTTCAGGTTCTCGGCGCGTCCGAAGGTGATCGCCGGCAGATCGGCGAGCGGCACCTTCAGGACCGCCAGGTCGGTTTCGGGATCCGCGCCGACCGCCTGCGCTTCGACCTCGCGGCCGTCGGCCAGCTTGACCGAGATTTGGTCGGCCGCTTCGACGACGTGGTTGTTGGTCACGATGTAGCCGTCGGTGGTCGCGATCACGCCCGAGCCGAGGTTGAACGACCGCTCGCCGCCGCGGTTGCCGAAGAAGCGTTCGAACAGCGGATCGTCGGCGGGGCCGCGTCGCAACTCTTTGGTGGTGTAGACGCTGACCACCGCCGGCATCGCTCGCCGCGCCGCTTCGGCGTACGACTGCACCGCGGCCACGCGCTCGCCGGGCTCCGGCAGCGCCACCTGCTGGATCGCGGCATCGCCGGCAAGCGGCGTGGAGACGACGGACGGCGTTCGGCGCAGCCACTCCGGTCTGAGCGTGGCGACGATGAACAGCGCCGCCAGCCCGACCGTCGTCGCCTGCGCGAACAGCAGCCACAGACGACGCAGCATTGCCGGATTCGATGCAGGAGGGACGCTCGATTGTAGTCGCGTCGCCGCCCTGCGCCGGCGGCTATGACTTCTTCAGCGCGTCGCGGATCTCGCGCAACAGCACGATGTCTTCCGGCGGCGCCACCGGCGCCGGCGGCGGCGCTTCGCGCTTCAGTTTGTTGATGGCCTTGACCATCCAGAAGATGATGAAAGCGAGGATCACGAAATTGATTGCCACCGTGATGAAGTTGCCGTAGGCGAACAGCGGCACACCGGCCTTCGTCAGCGCCTCGTAGGTCATCGGGCCGGTGTAGCCCTTCGGCGGATCGGCCAAGGCGATGAAGTAGTTGGAGAAGTCCAGACCGCCGACCACGCGGCCGACGATCGGCAGCATCAGGTCCTTGACTACCGAATCGACGATCTTTCCGAAGGCGGCGCCGATGATCACACCGACGGCGAGATCGACGACGTTGCCCTTAATCGCGAACTCGCGAAACTCCTTGACGAAACTCATTCGTGTTCTCCTTGTTCCTGAGCGACGCACCGACCCTAACCGCCGAGCGGCGCGACCGATTCTAGGTGTGAGGGGTCCCGCCTCCGATGGCGGTTTCGCGCGAGCCGCGCGCGGCGGCGCATCGCTTCGCCCGAGGGCGCGCGGGTCGATGCAGTAAAATCGTGACGTTTCGCGGGCCTAACGTCGGCGTTTCGGGGGAGGACGGCGGGCCCGTCTCCGCGCTTTCGACTCGAGGAATCCCATGTCCAGCCAAGCTGCACCGATCGACGACGATCGTCGCGCGGCATTGATCGCCACCAGCGTGGCCGGCGCCGCCGGCGCCGCTGCGGCGGCCGCGCCCTTCGTGATCTCCTTCGCGCCGTCGGAGCGCGCCCGGGCCGCCGGCGCGCCAGTCGAGGTCGACGTCGGTACGTTGGCGCCCGGCGAAATGAAGACCGTCGAGTGGCGCGGCAAGCCGGTCTGGATACTGCGCCGCACGCCGGACATGCTGGAGTCGATCAAGAAAACCGCCGAGCGCGTCGCCGATCCGAAGTCGGAACGCACCGCTTACCCGACCCCGCCCTACGCGAAAAACGAGTTTCGCTCGATCAAGCCCGAGTACTTGATCGTGGTCGGCATCTGCTCGCACCTGGGCTGCTCGCCGGTCGGTCCGTTCGCCGCCGGCGCCAACCCGCAGCTCGGCCAGGACCTCGGCTTCGTCTGCCCCTGCCACGGTTCGACCTTCGATCTGGCGGGCCGCGTGTTCAAGAACAAGCCAGCGCCCGACAACCTGGAAGTGCCGCCGCACAAATACCTGTCCGACACCGTGGTGCTGATCGGCGACGACAGCCAGGCATAAGCCGCCCACTTTCGCGACCCGAACGAACCATGGGACTGCACAAGACCGAGTACAAAGGCCTGCTGGGCTGGATCGACGCGCGTATGCCGACGCTGATGTCGGAATACAAGAAGCACATGTCGGAGTACTACGCGCCGAAGAACTTCAACTTCTGGTACTTCTTCGGCAGCTTCGCGCTGGTTGTGCTGGTGATCCAGATCGTC
>JAKANT010000039.1 GCA_021823635.1 Pseudomonadota bacterium | reverse complement strand
CGGCGGCCGGCAGCGCGGCGGCAGACCACGCCGCCGCACCGCGCGCGAACTGCGCGCGCGGCGTGGCGCCGCGCAGGGCCCAGCGACCGAGCGCGCCCAACACCCGCCCCAGCCAGACCACCGGATGCCAGCGGTCGGGCGGCTCGGCGAGCAAACGATCCAGCGCTGCTGCCAGCAGCACCGCGCCGGCCGCGGTGGCCGCGCTCATGGCGCGTCCTCCAGTTCGACGCGAGCGATGCGCCCGGGCGCCAGCGGCGGGTGCGTGTCCTCCTCGATGACCGCGCGTACGCGAACGGGCGCAGGTTCGTTCATGCCGGGCATCCATTCCACCGCCGTGTGGAACTCGCCGTCCTCGCCGCAGGGGCATACGCCGGGCGGCAGATCGGCAAGCAAGGCGGCATCGTAGGCGCGGCCGCACGTCGAGGCCGGCAGGCGCGCCAGATCCACGGCGATCACGCGCGCCTGCAGTCCGCGCGCAAGGATTTCCTGCGCCACGTCGGCGCGCGGCGTGCGCCACAGCGGAAACAGCGGCTCCAGTCCGGCGGCGCGCACGCGCGGCTCGATCCACTCGCGGTGCGCGGCCAGATCGATGTCGCCGAACACCATCGCCCGATGGCCGCCGGCGGCAAGCTGTTCGAGCACAGCGCGAAAGGCCGCCTCGTAGCCGTCGCTGCCGACCGAAAACGGCAGCCAGCGGCCGCCCAGCGCCTGCACCTGGCGTCCGAACCACGCGCGCGGCAGCGCGTGCGCCGCCGGCCGCTCGCCGCGGCAGGCGGTGACGAAGGTGCGCACGTTCCAGCCCTGCGCTCGCGCCCGCAGCAGCGCGAGCGCACAGTCCTTGCCGCCGCTCCAGCTTATCGCCGCAAGGTTCGCTTCCATCGTCAGTCCTCGATGCCGCGCTGCGCCGGCACGCCGGCGTCGTAATGGTGCTTGAGCTTGCGGAACTCGGTCACCGTGTCGGCCAGTTCGAGCAACTCGTCCGGCGCTCCGCGACCGGTCACCACCACGTGGGTGTGGCGCGGCCGTGCCCGCAGCGTCGCGAGCACGTCGGCAAGCGGCAGCCAGCCGTAGCGCAGCGGATAGGTCAGTTCGTCCAGCACGACCAGAAAGTACGCGCCGGAGGCGACCGCCGCCGCGGCGCGCTGCCAGCCGTCACGCGCCAACTGCGCCGAGTGCGCCAGATCGCGGCTTTTCCAGCTGAAGCCGTCGCCCAGGCCGACGATCGGCACGCCCAGCGTGGCGAAGGCGCGATGCTCGCCGAAGCGTGCGCTCGGCACCTTCATGAATTGGAAGATCGTCACCGCCCTGCCGCGTCCGTGGGCGCGCAGCGCCAGGCCGAAGGCCGCCGTGCTTTTGCCCTTGCCGTCGCCGGTATGCACGATCAGCAGGCCGCGGCGCGCGCCGGCAGGTTTTTCGCGTTGGCGTTCGGTCGGCGGCGCTTCGATTCGCATCGCTTCAGTCGAACGCGGGGGTGACGAGCGGACGGCCGCCGCGCGTTTCGATGCGCAGCGCGCCGCCGAAGCACTGCTCGAGCGCCTGGTGCAGCGCTGGGTCGCCCGCAGCCGCGTCGGCGCGCACGCGCCCGGCCTCGATCAACACGACGCGGTCGGCCGCGAGCGCGAGCGAAACGTCGTGCATCACGGTCACGACAGTGTGCGTGGCCGCCAGCGCGCGCGCCAGCTTGGCCAGCGCCACCTGGTGCGGCGGATCCAGATGCAGCGTCGGTTCGTCGAGCAGCAGCACGCGCGCTTCGGTGGCAAGCGCGCGCGCCAGCAGCGCCCGCTGCCGTTCGCCGCCTGACAGTTCCGCCAGCCGGCGCTCGGCCCAGGCGGTGCACTCGGTGCGCTGCATCGCGGCCTGCACCGCCGCTTCGTCGTCTGCACTTGGGGCGCCGAAGACGCCGATCTGCGGCAGCCGCCCCAGCAGCACCGTCTCGCGCACCGTCAGCTCGCCGGCGGGCTCGGCCAGTTGCGGCAGCCAGGCGATGGCGCGGGCGCGCGCGCGCGGCGCAAGCCGCGCAAGCGGCACGCCGTCGAGCAGCACGTCGCCTGCGCTGGGCGCGAGCAAGCCTGCCAGCACGCGCAGCAGCGTGCTCTTGCCGGCGCCGTTCGGTCCGACGATTGCCGTCCAGCCGGGCGCGAAGCTAACGCTGACCGACGCCAGCACCGGACGGCCGCGATAACCGGCGCAGACCGAGCGGGCCTCGAGCCTCATCGCCGTGCCTCGCGCGCCAGCAGCCACAGCAGATAGGCGCCGCCGGCCATCGCCGTGACCACCCCCACCGGCAGCTCCTGCGGCGCAGCCACGACGCGCGCCGCCACGTCGGCCGCCGCCAGCAGCACCGCGCCGGCCAGCGCGCTTGCAGCGAGCAGAAAGCCGTGCGACGAGGGCGCCAGACGCCGCACCACGTGCGGTGCGGCCAGACCGACGAACGCGATCAGCCCCGCCTGCGCCACCGCCAGCGCGGTCGCGAAAGCGAACAGCGTCACGAGCGCCAGCCGCCAGCGCGCAAGCGCAAGCCCCAGGCTTTCGGCCACTTCCTCGCCCAGCGTCAGCGCATCCAGCACGCGCGCCACCGCCACCGCCAGCGGCAGCGCGACCGCCAGCCCGGCGGCCATCAGCGCCACGCCGCGCCAGCCCACGAAAGCGGTGCTGCCGAGCAGGAAGGCCTGCTTGCCGCGCAAGGCGTCGGGCGCGACGAGCGTGATCAGATCGTTGATGGCGCCCAGCAGAACGGCGGCGACCACGCCCGCGAGCAGCAGCCGGATCGTGTGCTGCGCGCCGCGCGCCAGCAGCAGCGTCAACGTCACGCCGGCCAGCGCGCCGGCGAAGGCCGCGCTCACCAGGCCGAGCCGCTCCAGCCACGAAGCCGCCGCCAGCGGAATCGGCCCGCCGGCGAGCGCCGAAGCGGCCAGCACCAGCACCACGCCGAGCGAGGCGCCGGCCGCCGAGCCGAGCAGGTAGGGGTCGGCCAGCGGGTTGCGAAACAGCCCTTGAGCGATCGCCCCGGCCAGCCCGAGCAGCGCGCCGGCGAGCAGCGCGCCCAGGCTGCGCGGCGCGCGCACCTCGCCGACGATCAGCCAGCCCTGGCCGGATTCCCAGTCGGCGACGAAGGCGCGCCAGGAAAGCCCGTGGCTGCCCGCGAGCAGGCCGAGCGCTGCGACCGCCACGGCGGCGGTGAGCAGCGCGGCGGCCACGCGCCGGCGCTGCGCGCGCGCGGCGTCGCGGCGCGGCTCTCGAGTGGCAATCGCGTCAGCGTGCATGGGCATCCTGACGCGGCAGCGCGGCCAGGCAGTCGGCGATGGCGGCGGCAGCCTCGCCGAGGCGCGGCCCCGGTCGCACCACCAGTTCCCATTGCGGCTGCGCCAACGCGCAAACGTGGCCGGCGGCGAGCGCCGGAATCTCGCGCCAGCCCGGCCGCGTCGGCAAATTGGCCGCCTCGCGCGCGCTGGCGATGAAAAGCTGCGGCCGCAGCCGCAGCGCATGCTCCGGGCTTAGTTTCGGAAAGGGCCCCAGCGTCGCATCCAGGGCGTTGGCCAGGCCAAGCGCGGCGAGCGTCTCGCCGATGAAAGAGCCCTCGCCCGCGGCCCAGCCGCCGCCGATCTCGACATAGACGCGCGCGCCGCGCCACGCCGGCGGCACGCGCGCCGCGGCCTGCGCGATCTGCGCCTGCACCTGCGCCCAGGCGTGTTCGCCGCGGGCGGCGGCGCCGAGCAGGGCGGCGATGCGCTCGAACGTTCGCTTGACCTCGGCGTGCGTTTCGCTGCGGAACGCGAGCACCGGCACCGCGAGCGCCTGCAGGCGGTCGAGCATGCGGTGCGACACGGAGGCGAGTACCACGTCGGGCTTCAGGCGCACGAGCGCCTCGATCTGCAAATCGTCGATGCCGCCCAGCCGCGGCAGCGCATTGACGCGCGTCGGCCAGTTGGAGAAACGGTCCACGCCGACCAGGCGCTCGCACGCCTGCAGCGCGCACACGGTCTCGGTGAGCGAGGGCAACAGCGACACGATGCGCGCCGGCGGCGCGGCCAGCGCGACCGTTGCGCCGCGGTCGTCCTGCACGCGGATCTGCGCCGCCGCCACCAGCGGCGCCAGCAGCCAGACCAGCACCCAGGCGCGCGCCAGCGAGCCCATCAACACGCGTCCTCCTTGAGCCGCAGCTCGCAGCCGGCCACGCACAACGTGACGCGCGTACACGCGGCGGCGACCCGTTGGTTCAGTTCGCCGAGCGCGTCGGCAAAGCGGCGCGTGGCGGCGTCCGCGCCGATGATGCCGAGCCCGATTTCATTGGACACCAGCACCACCGGCCCGGCCGCGTTTCGAACCGCCTGTGCCAGTGCCTGCGCCCGTGCCTGCCAGGCGGCGTCGTGCAGCGGTGGACCATCGAGTGGTGCGAGCGCATTCGCGGCCCATAGCGTCAGACAGTCGACCAGCACCAGGCGGCTGCGCGCGCACAGCCGGTCGAGCGCCTCGGGCAGCGCGTGCGCTTCTTCGATCGTCGCTAGCTGCGGCACCAGGCGCGCGCGCTCGGCGCGGTGGCGGGCGATGCGCGCGGCGAGCGCCGCGTCGCCGGCGATCGCGGTGGCCACGAGCGTCGCGTCGTGGCCAGGCTCTTGCAGCCAGCGTCGCGCGCGCGCCAGCGCAGCGGCCGATTTGCCGCTGCGTATGCCGCCGACGATCAGCTCGCGCATCGCGAGTCACGCGCCCGGCTGCCAGCGCAGCGAGAGATAAAACTCGCGCCTGGGCTGGTTGTAGCCGTAGGCGGTTTCATACGCTTTGTCCAGCGCGTTGTTCAGCCGCGCGCCGAGCGTCCAGTCGCGCGCGAAGCGCCAGTCGGCGCGCAGGTCGAGCACCGCATAGCCGCCGAGCCGGCGAGTGTTGGCGGCGTCGTCGAAGCGACTGCCCTGCGCGCGCCACTGTGCGCCGAACTGCCATTGCGCGAATTCGTAGGCCAGATCGGCGCGCGCGCTGGCGAGCGCCCGCCGCGGCAGACGGCGGTCGAAGTTCGCGCCCGGCGTGCGGTTGCGGGCATCGACGTAGTCGGCGCCGCCGGCCAGCCGCCACGGCCCAAAGGCTGCCTGCGCGTCGAGAGAGGCGCCGCGGATGCGTACGCGCGGCAGGTTGACCGGCAGCGGACCGGCGGAGATGAAGCCGATGTAGCGGTGCTCGTAGGCGGTGAGCCGCGCCTGCGCGCCGCTGCCGCGCCAGGCACCGAAGACTTCGTAATGCTCGCCTTCCTCGGGCAGCAGGTTCGGGTTGCCGAAGCCCGGGAAGTACAACTGGTTGAAGCTCGGCGCGGTGAAGCTCTCGCCGTAGCCGGCGCCAATGCGCCAGGCCGGTGCCAGCGCGTAGGCATAGGACGCCGCGCCGGTGGTCTGGCCGCCGAATTGCGAGTTGCGGTCGCGCCGCAGGCTGGCCTGCAGGTCGTGTGCGCCCAGGCTCAGCGTGTAGCCGAGCGCGGCGGCGTCGATCGTGCGGCTGGAGACGGCGAACGGGGTGCCGGGCCGGCTGACGTCCTGCTCGGTGCGCTCGGCGAGCAGCAGCCACTGGCCGAACGCGCTGGCGATCGTGTTCTCCCACGAAAACTGCGTCTGTTCGGTTTCGATCGGTCCGAGCGTCACGAAAGGGCTGGCCGAGACGCGCGTGTCGTACACGTCCACGCTGCGCGCGAGCCGCGCCGCCGTGCGCCAGGCCGCAAGGGGCGTGCCCCCGACGGCGGCGGCCGCCACCGAGTTGCGAAGCTTCGCCTGGGTGTCGGCGCCCGGCCCGTCGTCGTAGTGCGTCGTGCCGCGCGCTTCCAGCAACAAGGCGTCCGCGCGCCATGTGCCCCCGAGCCGCGCGCCGAGGCGGGCCACGCCGGCCGACTGCGAAAACGGGTCGTCGTCCGGGTTGAAGCTGCCGAACGGCACCTTGGCGTTGGTGGCGGAGAAGCCCTCGGTGCGCAGCCGTTGCGCCGAGACCGCGATCTCGATCGGCGCATCGACGCCGACGCCCGCGGCGCCGCGCGCGTAGCCGTGGCTGCCGGCGGACACGGAGGCCGCGGTGGCCGACGCACCGCGGCGGGTGAAGATCTGCACCACCGCGCCCATCGCCCCGCTGCCGTAGAGGGACGTAAGCGGCCCGCGCACGATCTCGATGCGCTCCACGAGTTCCAGCGGCAGGTTGTCGAGCGAGGGCGTGCCTGTGGTGGCCGAGCCCACCGGCACACCGTCCACCAGCAGCAGCACGTGGCGCGCTTCCAGCCCGCGCACGAAGATCGACGAATTTTTGCCCAGCCCGCCGTTGGCGGCGAACTGGATGCCGGCAGTGCTCGCCAGCACCTCGGCCAGCGTGCGCGCTTCCGATTTCTGCAAGTCGTCACGCGTCAGCACCGTCGTTTCGGCGACCACGTCGCTGGCGCGCAGCGGCGTGCGCGAGGCGGTGACGACCACGGGGTCGAGCAGGTTCTGAGCGTAAGCGGTCGAAAGGGCCGATAGCAGACAGCCGACGGCGGGCGCCAATGCGCGCACGCGCGAAGCGAAAGACATCGAAAAGACTCCGGAACACAATCGCGAGGCGCTGCGCCTCCCCGCGCGTCGCCTCCACATGGCGCCCGTGGGCGCCCCCTTGCTGGCCGGTATCCGGGCTGGCGGATCGGACCGTGCCGCCTTCCCAGGGCGTGGCCCCAGTGGCGCGAGTCGCACGGCGTGAGGCAGGCGCCTCGTCCGCTTACCGTTGCGGGGGGCAGCTCGGGTTGGATGTCTTGGCCGACACCTCCCCGATTCCCGTTTAACCGCGTCGCGCGAACGGCGACGCGAGCACCAGCGGCGGCAATCTATCGGCTGCTTGACGTGCGCGTCAAGTCGCGCGTCAGGTGCCGCAGAACGTCATGTAACGCTGCGTGAACTCGGGCGCGGCAGGCTCGGCGTACGGCTCCAGCTGCGGGTCGTCGTCGAACGGCCGGCGCAACGCCGCCAGCAGCCGTTCGAAGGGCGCGAGGTCGCCGGCCTCGGCGGCGGCGAGCGCTTCCTCGACGCGGTGATTGCGCGCGATCACGCGCGGATTGACGCGCGCGAGTCGCGCTGCGCGCGCAGTTTGCGCGCCTGCCTCGCCGGCGTCTTCCTGCGCACAGCGCTCGCGCCAACGCGCCAGCCACGCCGCAAGCGCCGCCTGATCGGGGATCGCGTCGCGCAGCGGCGCTTCGTCACCCGCGGCCGCGTCGGCGAGCGCGCGGTGTGCGCGCGTGAAGTCGGCACGGCTGCGCGCGAGCAGCGCCAGCCAGTCGTCGATCAACGCGATGTCCTGAGCGCCGCCGTCGGTGCGCAGCCCGAGCTTGGCCCGCTGGCCGGCGCGCCACGCCGACTCGTAAGCGGGCGCGAACTCGCGCACCGCCTCGGTGGCCAGTGCAAGCGCCCGCTCGGCGTCGTCGTCGAGCAGCGGCAGCAGCGCTTCGGCCAGGCGCGCCAGGTTCCATTGCGCGATCGCCGGCTGGTTGCCGTACGCATAGCGGCCGTAATGGTCGATCGAGCTGAACACCGTGGCCGGGTCATAGGCGTCCATGAACGCGCACGGCCCGAAATCGATGGTCTCGCCCGAGATCGTCATGTTGTCGGTGTTCATCACGCCGTGGATGAAGCCGACGTTCATCCACTGGGCGATCAGCGCCGCCTGGCGCGCGATCACCGCACGCAGCAGCGCGACGTAGCGCTGCGGCGCGCCGGCCAGCTGCGGATCGTGGCGCGCGATCGCGTACTCGGCCAGCGCCCGCAGCGAGTCGTGGTCGCGGCGCGCGGCGAAATACTCGAAGGTGCCGACCCGCAGATGGCTGGCCGCCACGCGCGTCAGCACCGCCCCCGGCAGAGGGCGCTCGCGAAACACCGGCTCGCCGGTGGCCACCACCGCCAGCGCGCGCGTGGTAGGTATGCCCAGCGCGGCGAGCGCCTCGCCGATCAGCACTTCGCGCAGCATCGGCCCGACGGCGGCCCTGCCGTCGCCGTTGCGCGCGAAAGGCGTCGGGCCGGAGCCCTTGAAAGCGAGATCGCGCAGGCGGCCTGCGCGGTCGCGCGCCTCGCCCAGCAGCAGCGCGCGCCCGTCGCCAAGGCGCGGCACGAAGCCGCCGAACTGGTGCCCGGCGTACACCTGCGCCACCGGCCGCACGCCCTCGGGCAGGCGGTTGCCCGAGAAGACCTGCGCCAGCAGCGCCTCGTCCCACGTCGCCGCGTCCAGGCCGAGTTCCTGCGCCAGCGCGCGGTTGAAATACAACAGGCGCGGTGCCGGAACGGGCGCGGGCTGCCAGGCGACCGCGCCAGCCGGCACGGCGGCGGCGTAGGTTTGCTCGAGGGTGAGGGACGGCATCGCGGTGTGAGCGTCTGCCTTCGCGGCAGCGCGAGCTTGCCACAGGCCGACGGCCTTAATCCCCATTTCCGCGCGGGCTTTGGCCGAATGCGTCGCCGTCGCTTCGCGCCCGCTAGACTGGCCGCCATCTCGTGCCGAGGGAGGAAGCGATGAGGTTCGTGCCGGCGCTGGCGGCGGCGGAGATCGGGCCGGGTCGGATGAAGCGCGTGGATCTGGAAGGGCGCCGGCTGCTGCTCGCGCACGTGGAGGGATGCTTCTACGCAGTGGACGACACGTGCACGCATGAAGACGCGTCGCTGTCGCGCGGTGTGCTGCGCGGCGAGTGGGTCAAGTGCCCGCTGCACGGCAGCCGCTTCAACGTGCGCACCGGCGAAGTGGCGGAGGAGCCGGCCGAGGTGAACCTGCGCACCTATCCGGTCAAGGTCGAGGGCGGGCAGGTCTACGTCGGACTGGAGTGAACGGCGATGCAGGCGGTGGTGCCGAGTTTCGATGCTCAGACGGCGC
>JAKANT010000038.1 GCA_021823635.1 Pseudomonadota bacterium | reverse complement strand
CTATACGCTCGGCGCGCGCAGCGTGAACCCCAAGGCGCAGGTGCGCGTGATCTGGACCGGCTCCTGGTACGACCCCGGGCGCGAACGCGACGCCGCGATGACGCTGATCGGGCAGGGCGCGGACGTGCTGACGCATCACACCGATTCGACCGCGGTGGTGGCCGCCGCGGAAGAAAAAGGCGTGCGGGCGGTCGCGTATCACTCCGACATGGCCAAATTCGGCCCGAACGCGCAGATTGCGGCCGTGACCCACCACTGGGGTGAGTACTACGTGCGGCGTACGCGCGAGGTGCTGGACGGCAAGTGGTCGACCGGCAGCGTCTGGATGGGCATGGGCGACGGCGCGATCCGTCTGGAGGCGCTGGGCAAGAACGTGCCGCAGGAAGTCGCCGATCTGGTCGCAGCGCGCGCCAAGGAAATCGCGGCCGGAACCTTTCACCCGTTCACCGGCCCAATCGCGACCAACGAAGGCAAGCCGGTCGCCGCCAAGGGAGAACGGCTCACCGACGCGCAGTTGAACGAGATGAACTATTACGTCGAAGGCGTGCTGGGCAAGGTGCCGGCGAAGTGAGGCACGGGGCCGGGGGTCCCGGCCCTCGGCTTGAGAAGTCCGGCGCTCGATCCTCGACTGGCGACACGCGATTCCTTCATGCATCCGCTGCACCTGATCGCCCAAGCTGCGCGCATGACGAGGCGCGACTGGCGCGCGGGCGAACTGCGGCTGCTGGGCGCGGCGCTCGTGCTCGCGGTGGCGGCGGTGACGAGCGTAGGGTTCTTCGTCGACCGCATCCGGCTCGGGCTGCAGCGCGACGCCACGCAGCTGCTCGGCGCCGACGTGGTGATGTCGAGCGATCAGCCGATCGGCGCCGACCTGATCGCGCGCGCGCAGCGCGACGGGCTGCAAGTCGCGCAGACGGTCATCTTCCCGAGCATGGCGGTGAACGCCGAAGACCCCAACCTCAACGCGCTGGCCGCGGTCAAGGCGGTCTCGCCCGGTTATCCGCTGCGCGGCACGCTGCGCGTGCAGTCGGCGCCCGACGCTGCGGACGAGCCGGCGCGGGCGATTCCCGATCCCGGCACGGTGTGGATCGACCCGCAGGCGGCCAACGCGCTGCGCCTGGAGCCGGGCGGCCGGTTGAAACTGGGCGAAATGACGTTCAGCGTGACGCGGCTGATCACGATCGAACCCGACCGCGGCTCCGGCTTCATCAACTTCGCGCCGCGCGTGATGCTGAACCTCGCGGACCTGCCGGCCACCCAACTGATCCAGCCGGGGTCGCGCGTGACCTACCGGCTGCTCGTGGCCGGCGAACGCAACGCCGTGCGCGCGTACTCGGCCTGGCTCGCCGAGCGGCTCGGCCGCGGCCAGCACCTCGAGTCGCTCGAGGGCGGGCGCCCCGAGATGGCGCGCACGCTGGAGCGGGCGGAGCGCTTCCTGTCGCTGGTGGCGCTGTTGGCCGCCATGATCGCGGCGGTGGCGGTGGCCGCCGCGGCGCGCCGCTTCTCGCTGCGGCATCTGGACTCGTGCGCGATGATGCGCTGCCTCGGTCTGGCGCAAGCGGACATCTTCCGCCTGTTCGCGCTCGAGTTCGTCTACGTGGGGCTGGCGGCTTGCGCCGTGGGTGTCGCGGCCGGATACGGTTTTCATTTCGTGCTGCTCAACGTGCTGGCGTCGCTGATCCAGACAGCGTTGCCGCTGCCCACGCTCGCGCCGGCGTTACAGGGCTTCGGCTGCGGACTCGTGCTGCTGCTCGGGTTCGCGCTGCCGCCGTTGGCGCAACTGCGCGCGGTGCCGCCGCTGCGCGTGCTGCGCAAGGACATCGGTCTGCCAACCACGCGCGCGCTGGCCGGCTACGCCTTCGGCATGGCCGGCTTCTTCGCGCTGATGCTGTGGTCTTCGAACGACCTGAAGATCGGCGCGCTCACCGCGGGCGGCTTCGCCGTCGGCGTGGCGGCGTTTGCGCTGGTGGCGTGGCTGACCTTGAAGGGCCTGTCGCCGTTGCGCGCGATCACCGGGCAGCTCGGCATCTCGTGGCGCTTCGCGGTCGCCGCCGTGCAGCGGCGCCCGGTGGCGACGGTCGTGCAACTGGTGGCGCTGGCGGTCGGGATCATGGCGCTGCTGCTGCTCACCGTCACGCGCACCGATCTGGTGTCCGCCTGGCGGCGCGCCGCACCGCCCGATGCGCCGAACCGTTTCGTCATCAACATCCAGCCCGACCAGGTGGCGGCGGTCGCCGAGCGCCTGCGTGCGGCCGGCATCGCCGACGCGCCGATTTATCCGATGGTGCGCGGGCGCCTGATCGCAAAAAACGGCACGCCGGTTGGCCCGGAGTCATACACCAACGAACGCGCGCAGCGGCTGGTCGACCGCGAATTCAATCTTTCGTATGCGGACGAGGCGCCGGGCCACAACCGCATCGTCGCCGGCCGCTGGTTCGCGCCGGACGCCGCCGAGCTGTCGATGGAAGACGGCATCGCCAACACGCTCGGCATCGCGCTCGGCGACGTGCTGACCTTCGAGGTCGCCGGCAACCGCATCGAGGCGCGCGTCTCCAGCCTGCGCAAAGTCAACTGGGATTCGATGCGCGCCAACTTCTTCGTCATCATGCCGAGCCGGCTGCTGGAAAACCAGCCGCGCAGCTTCATCACCGCGTTTCATCTGCCGGCGGACAAGAACGGCTTCACCGCGGAGCTGCTGCGCGACTTCCCCAACCTGACCATCGTCGATACCAGCGCGATCTTCCGCCAGGTCAAGGCGGTGCTCGACCAGGTGATCGCCGCCGTCGAATTCCTGTTCCTGTTCACGCTCGGCGCCGGCGTGCTGGTGCTGTACGCGGCGCTCGCCAGCTCGCACGACGAACGCGTGCGCGAGGCCGCGCTGCTGCGCGCGCTCGGCGCTACGCGCGAGCAATTGGCGCGCGCGCAGACGGCCGAGATGATCTGCCTCGGCGGGCTGGCCGGCCTGCTGGCGGCCGCCGGCGCGAACGCCATCGGCTGGGCGCTGGCGCGCTTCGCGTTCGAGTTCGACTACGGTGTGTCGGCCTGGGCGTTCGCGCTCGGCATCGGCGGCGGCGCGGCCGGCGCGCTGGTGGGCGGCTGGCTCGGCCTGCGCAACGTGCTGAAGACGCCGCCGCTCGCCTCGCTGCGCGAAGCCTAGAGGCCCGCTCGGCGCGGCTGGGCGCGGTCGTTGAGAGACAATGCGGCTTCATCGGCGCAATGCCGCGCCGGCCGCCCCTCGGGTTCTCCGTGTTCGACTTGCTGACGATCCTGCTGGTCGCGGTCCTGCTGCTGTCGGCTCTGGCGGTGGCGGCGCTGCTACGGATGGCAGCGGCGCACGCGCGGGCCAACGAACGGCTGGAGCGCGAGCTGCGCGCCGCGGTGGAGTCGGCGGCGAGCCAGGTGCGCATCGAGACCGGCGCACGGCTCGCGGAAATGCAGGCGGCGCTCGCCGCGCAGGTCACACAGACCACGGGCGTGCAGGCGCAGCAGCTGACCGCGTACGGCCAGACGATGCAGCAGCACCTGGAGGCGCTCACGCGCACGCTGCAGACGGCACTGGCCGACGTGCGCGCGACCATGCAGACGCAGCTCGCGGCGCTGCAGGCGGACAACGCACAGAAGCTGGAACAGATACGCGCCACCGTCGACGAGCGGCTGCAGTCCACGCTCGAAGCGCGGCTCGGCGAGAGCTTCCGGCTCGTCTCGGAACGGCTGGAGCAGGTGCACCGCGGGCTGGGCGAGATGCAGACGCTTGCCACGGGTGTCGGCGACCTGAAACGGGTGCTGTCCAACGTCAAGTCGCGCGGCATGTTTGGCGAGGTGCAGCTCGCCGCGTTGCTCGAGCAGGTGCTGGCGCCGGAGCAGTACGCGAAGAACGTGCGCACCCGTCCCGGCGCGAAGGAACCGGTCGAGTTCGCGGTGCGCATGCCGGGCAAGGAGGACGGCAGCCCGGTGTGGCTGCCGATCGACGCCAAGTTTCCGACCGAGGATTACGAGCGGCTGCTCGCCGCGCACGAAGCCGCCGACCGGGACGCCGTGGAGGCGGCGGCACGCGCGCTGGAAAACCGTATCCGCATCGAAGCGCGCAGCATTCGCGAGAAGTACGTCGAGCCGCCGCACACGACCGATTTCGCGATCCTGTTCCTGCCCACCGAAGGGCTGTTCGCCGAGGCGCTGCGCCGTCCAGGGCTGGTGGAGGCGCTGAACCGCGAATTGCGCATCGTCATCGCGGGACCGACGACGCTGTTCGCGATGCTCAATGCGCTGCAGATGGGCTTCCGCACGCTGGCGCTTCAGCGGCGCTCGGCCGAGGTCTGGCAGGTGCTTGGCGCGGTGAAGACCGAGTTCGCCAAGTTCGGCGAGGCGCTGGCGCGGCTCAAGAGCCAGCTCGCCACCGCCTCGAACACGATCGAACAGGCCGAGACCCGCACGCGCCAGATGGAACGCCGGCTGCGCGACGTCGAGGCGCTGCCGGCGCCGCCAGCCGGCGCGCTGTTCGGCGAGCGCAGCGACGGCGGCGACACTGCCTGAGGACGCGGCGCCGTCTCGCGTGCCGCGGTGCACCCGTGCGCCTGTCCCTACGGCGGCCTGGGCCCGTCAATCGTGTAACGCCCGTGTGACGCCGGCTCCCCTACAAGACGCCTCGTCGGCCGGCGGCAGCTCGCCGGCGACCTGCAGCGGAGACGGCCATGGCACGAATCGACTGGCACTGGATCAAGCGCGGCGCAGCGGCGGCTGCTCTGGCTCTCGCGGGCTCACTGATGTCCGCCTGCGGTGGACGCGACGAGGCGCAAGACACGGTGACGGCCGATGCGGACGTGCTGCTGCCCTCGGGCGGAACGGTCAGCGGCGACAACGACCGCGTGCGAATGGAAGTGCCGGCGGGCGCGCTGCTCGGGCCGACGCGCATCACGTTCATCCCGCAGGCCGAGATCGCCGGCCTTTCCAGCGACTGGGTGCTGCGCGCCGGCACGGCCTACCGCATCGAAATCGAGGGCGCGGGTTTTGCACCGGGCGCCACGGCCACCCTCCTGATTCGCCGGCCGGCCGCCGCGCAGATGCGCTTGCAGTCGGCCGACCGCGTGCGGCGGCAGGACGGCGTTCCAGAAGGACCGCCGATGCTGGTCAGGAAGTGCCCGGACGGCCGTTTCGTGCTGACGGCGGTGGCCGGAGTCACCCCGGAGATGACGCGTTACGGGTTCGAAACCTGCGACGGCGGCCGCAGCGAGGTGGGCGAGGTCACCCCGTCGCCGGCCGTACTGCCGCGAATCACCCAAGGGCCGGCCAGCATCTCGGTTTCTCTGGGGGGAAGGGCGAGCTTCTCCGTGACGGCGGCCGGTCCGTCACTGAGCTACCAGTGGCGCCGTGATGGCACCGACATTCCGGGCGCCACTAGTGCGACCTACTCGATCCCCAGCGTCACCGCCGCGGACAACGGCGCACGCTTCAGCGTGGTCGTACGCAACGACTTTGGCTCGGTGACCAGCGCCGAAGCGACACTAACGGTCGGCCCGGCGCTGCTGCCGACTTGGACGGAGGCGCGCGAGATCGCGCCGTTCGCCACGACGAGCGGCTACTTCCCGAAAGTCGGCGGTGGCGCCGGGCCGGAATTTGCGGTCTGGTCCGACGGAGAGCGGCTGCGCGGCGCCGGGCTCGCTTACGCCGGCTCCTTTGCGCCGGTCGATACGCTCGACTTGTTGATGCGCGGCGTGCGCGTCGAGGTCGTCAGCGGGCCGAGCCAGCGGCTCAGCTACATCGTGTTCGTCGACGACGACGGCACCGGAAACTGCGGATCCTCCAACGGCAACCGCCTGAGCGGAGTCGCCGTGTCGACCGGTTCAGAGGGCCAGTTCATCCCCCGCTCGCCGCGCTTCACGCTCTACCAGAGCGCGGGCTGCATTGGCTCTTGGGAAGTCGGTCGCGGTGGCGCCGGCCTGGTGTTCGCGGTCACCGACGCGGGCCTGACCGCCGAGGTGCGCGTCGGTGTCGCCGGCGTGTTCTTCAATGTCACGTCGACCAGCCCGTTTGCCGGCGACTGGGTGATTCCGTCGGTCAGCACGACGGCCCTGCCGCTCGCTCCGGCGTGCAGTGGGTACGTGTCGGTGGCAAATCAGGGCCTGATGGGCGTGGGACAAACCTGGTTCCTCGGAGCGCCGCCGCCGACCGAAGCCGTGCTCGCAATCAACGCGCACGACAGCAACCGCGTCTGCACGTCGGTGTTGACGACCAGCGGCACGAGCTCGCAGTGGAGCACCGCGCAGCCGCTGTTCAACGAGAGCTGCAACGATCTGGCCACCGCGATCGACGGCAGCGGCAACGCCCTGGTCGTGTGCAACCGCGGGCTGTCGTTCAATCCGCCGAGCTTCCAGATGACCGCGGCCTACCGGGCTGCGGGCGGCGGCGCTTGGCAGATACAGCAGCTTGATGCCTCGGCCAACGAAGTGGTGCCGCACGCCGCGTTCGACGCCAGCGGCAACGCGATCGTGGTCTGGCGTACCAGCGGCATAGCCGGTGCGCCAACCCAGGTGTACGCGGCAAGGCGCTCCGTCAGCGGTGATTGGAGCACGACCACCGCGATCACGCCGGCAGCGGTGAACGGTTCGGCCGTGGACACCCGCTATCCGCGCGTCAGCGTGCTTGCCAACGGCGAGGCGACGGCGTTCTTCCAGCTCCGCATCGCTGGCACCGACTTGTTCCGCGTCTACGCCCTGCACTATCAGGGCGGAAGCTGGCGTGAACCGGTGGTCGTACAGCGGGACCCGACGAACGAAGGGCGCTTTGCCGAGACGCAGCGCAGCGTGCCCGGCGGGACTTTCGTCGGCACGTGGGGCCCGAACACGGTGTGGCGCGAAACCGACCCCGCCAACCCGGCGCGGTTCCGGCTGGTGACTGCGCGACGCATTCAGTGAGCAGCGCCCGGCGCTGACGGAGGGGCAGCGTAGCATCCGACACCGCGCCGACCGCCGGTCGATCGAGACTTCTTGGGGAGGCGCACAATGTTTCGCCCCATGGCGCCGACGCGCGGTCTTCAACGTTCCGTCCTCGCGGTGGAGGCGATGCAGCTTCAACTGCGCCAAGCGGGCCTGCTTGTGCGCGGCGACGGGACCACGCTCGACCTCGAACCCAAGGACGCGCTACTGCTGGCCTTTCTGGCGCTCGAGGGGCCGACCCCGCGCGCGCGGCTGGCCGCGCTGCTGTGGCCGGACGTGGACGAGGCGCGCGCGCGCGGCAATCTTCGGCAGCGGCTGCTGCGACTGAAGCGCACCACCGGTGTGGACCTGTTGGTCGGCAATCCGCTGGCGCGACTCGCCGACGGTGTCGCGCACGACCTGGCCGATGGCTGGGAATTGCTGCAGGCGATCGATCCATCGAAGGCCGGCGGGTTAGCCGATTGGCTGCTGGCGACCCGCGAGCGGCGCGCACGCGGACGCGCCGAGTGGCTCGCCGCCGCAGCGGCGCAGGCCGAGGCGGCCGGGGAGTTGGATGCGGCGCTCGAACACGCGCACGCGCTGTGCGATCTGGATCCGCTGTCCGAGCACTGGCACCGACGCGTGATGCGGCTGCACTATCTGCGCGGAGATAGCGCCGCGGCGCAGGCGGCCTACGCGCGATGCCGCGAGGTGCTGCGGCAAGAACTCGGCACCGCCCCGTCGCGGGAAACCGAGGCGTTGCGCGCCGACATCGAGCGCGCCCGTGCCGGTGCCGCGCCGGCGGTCGAGCAGCGCGCGGTGCCGCTGTCGATCCTGCGGCCGCCGCGCCTGGTGGGCCGCGATTCCGAGTGGGCGGCGCTGGCGGTGGCGTGGGACGCGGGACATCCCGCGGTCGTTCTTGGCGAGGCGGGCCTCGGCAAGACGCGGCTGGTCACGGACTTCGCCCGCGCACGCGGCGGCGTGATTGTCACCGCCGCGCGGCCCGGCGACGAGCGCGTCGTGTACGCGCTGGCGGCGCGCTTGTTGCGCCAGTTGCCGCGCGAGGCGCTGGACTCGTTGGACGGTGCGGTGCGCGCCGAGCTGGCACGCCTGCTGCCGGAATTCGGCGCGGCGGCGCCGATCGAGTCAGACGCGGGTCGCGCGCGCTTTTTCAACGCGGTGGCCGCCGCGCTGGCGGCTGCCACGGCACGCACCGCGGGCATCGTGGTCGAGGACCTGCATTTCGCCGACGAGGCGAGCGTGGAGCTGCTGCGGTATGTCGCCGGCGATGGCTCCATGCGGTGGGTCTTCACCGCGCGCGCCGCCGAGACCGCGCCGGCGTCGCGTGCGCTGATGGAAGATGTGACGCGCGCGCACGGCACGCGCATCGAACTGCTGCCGCTTTCGGTGCAGCAGCTGGCGGAGCTGGTCGATTCGGTGGGTATCGAGGCGCTCGACGGCCCGCGGCTCGCGCCGGCCCTGCTCGAACGCACCGGCGGCAACCCGCTGTTCGCGCTCGAGACGCTGAAGGCGTGGCTGACGCAGGGCGGTGCCGACGCGGCGCCGTGGCTGCCGGCCGTGCCCGGCGTTGGCGCCCTGATCGAGCGGCGTATCGGCCGCCTGTCGTCCGAGGCGATCCGGCTCGCCCGATGCGCCGCCGTGGCAGGGCAGGACTTCTCGGCGGAACTCGCGGCGCACGTGCTGGGCGCGCGGCCGCTCGATCTCGCCGACGCTTGGGCGGAGCTGGAGCGCGCGCAGGTGTTCCGCGACGGCGCGTTCGCGCATGACCTCATCTACGAGGCGGCGCTCGCCTCGGTGCCGCCGCCGATCGCACGGCAACTGCACGGCGAGATCGCCGAGTATCTGGTGGCACACGATGTTGAGCCGGCACGGCTGGCCGAGCACCGGCTCGCGGCCGGGCAATGGGCGCCGGCGGCCGCCGCCTTGCTGCGCGCCGCGGCGCGCTCGCGCGCGGCG
>JAKANT010000037.1 GCA_021823635.1 Pseudomonadota bacterium | reverse complement strand
ATGTTTGACGCCGATGGCCGTCTGCAAGGTCGACTTCGGTTCCAGGCGCGCATTGCGGATCAGCGAGGCGCCTCGCGTCGCCAGACCGGCCAGCGTCAGCACGATCGCCCACCCTGCGAGCAGCGGCACCTGTGCCGGGCTGACCGCGGCCGCGAGCGCCGCCGCCAACGTGAAGCCGGATGCGCCGCCGAGCAGGGTGTAATTGGCGACCGTCAGCCAGCTATGCCACTCGCGCAGGAACGGCAGGCAGGCGTAGATCATCCCCGTGCAGACGTACAGCGCGAACGCGAGCAGCGTGCCGAGCGCTCCCAACGCGAGCGTCAGATCGACCACCGCGCCGGCAGGCAGCGCGGCGAGCGGCCAGTGCCAGTCCAGGAAATGCGCAGCGCCGTAGGCGAACACGGCGGCCATGAAGGCCGGCAGCACGATCACCTCGCGCGAAAGCCAGGAGGTACGCCATTGCGAGATTGCGCGCCAGGCGCGCTCCGGCCGGCCAAGGTGGAAGAACGAAGCCAACAGTCCGGCCGCCAGCAGCACCAGCGCCGCGGCCGCACCGTACGGATAGAGCGACGGCTGCGGCGCCGCGGCCAGTCCGAACAGCGCATAGGACTGCACCGTCACCAGCGCCAGGAACAGCCCCTGCCCGGCGCCGATCGAGGTGGTCAGCAGCAGGACGGAGAACGCGGGCCGCATCGCTTACCAGGAGGTGGCGTCGTCCAACGTGGGTTCGGACAGCCGCGGCTTGGGCAGCAGGCCGTCCACCTTCAGCGGGTTGTCGGCGCGCTCCAATTCGTCCGGGTGGATGTGCAGCTTCTGCTGTCGGCGCGGCAGGTAGTGGTTAGCCGGGCGCGTGCCCCACTCGGGCATCAGCGCGTAGCCGCCCTGCTCGCGGATCGCACGCGACACCTCGGAGTCCGGATCGTGCACGTCTCCGAACAGGCGCGCGTTGGTCGGGCATGCCTTGACACAGGCCGGCTTGCGGTCCGCCTCGGGCAGCCGCGTGTCGTAGATGCGGTCCACGCACAGCGTGCACTTCTTCATCACGCGCTGGCCTTCGTCGAGTTCGCGCGCGCCGTACGGGCACGCCCACGAGCAGTACTTGCAGCCGATGCACTTGTCGTAATCCACCAGCACGATGCCGTCTTCCTTGCGCTTGTAGCTGGCGCCGGTCGGACACACCGGCACGCAGGGCGGCTCCTCGCAGTGCAGGCACGACTTCGGGAAGTGCACCGTCTGCGTGCCCGGGAACTCGCCGACCTCGAAGGTCTGCACGCGGTTGAAGAAGGTGCCGGTCGGGTCGGGACCGTACGGGCGTTCGTCGACCATCGGTCCGGCCGCGCCCGCCGTGTTCCACTCTTTGCAGCTCGTCACGCAGGCATGGCAGCCGACGCAGACGTTCAAATCGATCACCAGCGCCAGTTGCGTCATCGCGGCGCCCCGTTTAACACCACCGGCCGGCCTGGCATGCCGGGGTACGTCGGCAGCGTTTCGAACCGCGGTGCGGTCGCGCCGCTTTGGTCGCTGTCGCGGTAGATGCGCACGCGCACGTCGTACCAGGCCGCCTGGCCGGTGATCGGGTCCGAGTTCGAGATGCGCCCGCCTGCGACTGGCAGCTCGTCGGCGATCAGATGGTTCAGCAGGAAACCGAGCCGCGCCTCGTTGGCGTCGGGCGCGAGGTTCCAGGCCCCGGGCGCCTTGCCGATCGCATTCCACGTCCACACCGTGCCGGGCTCCACCGCCTGCGACAGGCGCGCGATGCAGCGCACCTTGCCCCATTGCGACTCGACCCAGATCCAGTCGCCGTCGCCGATGCCATGCGCGCGCGCGGTGGCATCGTTGACGAACAATGTGTTGTAGGTATGGATCTGCCGCAACCAAGCGTTCTGCGAATCCCACGAGTGGTACATCGCCATCGGCCGCTGCGTGACCGCCGCCAGCGGATAGCGGATGCGGTCGGTCACCTGCGCCTCCAGCGGCTCGTAATAGAACGGCAGCGGATCGAAGTACGTGGCGATGCGCTGGCGCAGATGCGGCGGCGGCTTGCGCCCGATGCCCTTGCCCTGCGCGGCGAGGCGGAACTTCTGCAGCACCTCCGAATACAGATGGATCAGGATCGGATCGGAGTAGCGGGTGATGCGGTTGCGCTGCGACCACTCCAGATACCCCTTGTTCCAGTTGCGCATGTACTGGTAACTCTTGGGCAGCTTGTAGTGGAACACGCAGTCGTTCTGCGCGTACATCTCCCACTGACGCGGGTTCGGCTCGCCGCGCAGCGACTTTTCGCCGCCGCGTCCGCGCCAACCGGCGAGGAAGCCGATGCCGGAGCCGGGCTCGGTCTCGTAGTTGACGATGAAGTCCGGGTAGTCGCGGAACTTGCGCGAGCCGTCCTTGTTGACGAAGGCCGGCAGCTTCAGCCGCGTGCCGAGTTCGATCAGCACGTCCTGAAACGGCTTGCATTGGCCGGTGGGCGGCACCACCGGGATGCGCACCGAATCCACCGGGCCGTCGAACTCGGAAATCGGCCGATCGAGCAGCGACATCACGTCGTGCCGCTCCAGATACGTGGTGTCCGGCAGCAGCAGGTCGGCATACGCCGTCATCTCGGAATGGAAGGCGTCCGCCACCACGATGAACGGAATCTTGTATTCGCCGTTTTCGTCGCGGTCGTTCAACATGCGCCGGACCTCGACCGTGTTCATCGTCGAGTTCCACGCCATGTTGGCCATGAAGATCAGCAGCGTGTCGATGCGGTACGGATCGCCGCGCCAGGCGTTGGTGATCACGTTGTGCATCAGCCCGTGCACCGCGAGCGGATATTCCCAAGAGAACGCTTTGTCGATGCGCACCGGCGAGCCGTCGTCGTTGACGAACAGGTCGTCGGGTTCGGCCGGCCAGCCGAGCGGCATGCCGTCCAGCACCGCATTGGGCTTGACCGCGAGCGGCGTGTTGGGCGTCTTCGCGCACGGCGGGATCGGGCGCGGAAACGGCGCCTTGTGGCGGAAACCGCCGGGCCGGTCGATCGTGCCGAGCACCGTCATCAGAATGCCCAACGCACGAATGGTCTGAAAGCCGTTCGAGTGCGCCGCCAGGCCGCGCATGGCGTGGAACGCCACCGGGTTGCCTGTCACCGATTCGTGCTCTTTGCCCCAGGAATCCGTCCACGCGATCGGCAGCTCGATCTTCTGGTCGCGCGCGGTCACGCCCATTTCATGCGCGAGCCGCCGGATCGTATCCACCGGCACGCCGGTGATCGCGCTCGCCCACTCGGGCGTGTAGTCCTTCAGCCGCTCGTGCAGAAGCTGGAAAGCGGGTTTGACCGGCGTGCCGTCGTGCAAGCGGAATTCGCCGATCAGGTAGGGATCGCAGCCTTCCGTATGGGTGATCACCGGGCGGTTGGAGATCCGGTCCCACCACAGCTTGTTCTGGGGGTCGAAGCAGCCCTCCTCGCGCGGCACCTCGGTGCGAACGAACATGCCGTATTCGTCGCTCGCCGGATCCATGTTCACCAGTTGGCCGGCGTTGGTGTAGCGGACCAGGAAGTCGCGGTCATACAGGCCGCGCTCGACGATTTCGTGAATCAGCGCCAGCAGCAGCGCGCCGTCGGTGCCGGGCCGGATCGGCACCCACTCGTCGGCGATCGCGGCATAGCCGGTGCGCACCGGGTTGATGGCGATGAAACGCCCGCCGGCACGCTTGAACTTGGAGATCGCGATCTTGAGCGGGTTGGAGTGGTGGTCCTCGGCCGTGCCGATCATCACGAACAGGCGCGCGCGCTCCAAGTCAGGGCCGCCGAACTCCCAGAACGAGCCGCCGATCGTGTAGATCAGCCCGGCCGCCATGTTGACCGAGCAGAAACCGCCGTGCGCGGCGTAATTGGGCGTGCCGAACTGGCGCGCGAACAGCCCGGTCAGCGCCTGCATCTGGTCGCGCCCGGTGAACAGCGCGAACTTTTTCGGATCCTCCGCACGGATCTTCGCCAGCCGCTCGGTGAGGATCGAGAACGCCTCGTCCCAGGTGATCTCCTCGAACTCGCCCGCGCCGCGCTCCGCGCCCGCCTTTCGCCGCAGCGGCTTGGTCAGCCGCGCCGGCGAGTACTGCTTCATGATGCCGGCGCTGCCCTTGGCGCAGATGACGCCCTTGTTGAGCGGGTGATCGGGATTGCCGTCGATGTAGCGCACGCGCCCGTCCTGCAGATGCACGCGGATGCCGCAGCGGCAGGCGCACATGTAACAGGTGGTCTTGCGAACCTCCATCGGAGTCGCCGTCTGCATTGCGATGCTCGAGGCACAACGGTCGGGCGACTATACCGAGCCACACCCAGCGTCGGCAGCGAAAGGCGGTTAATGCGGCTAGCCCCGACGAGTAGCCCGTCGGGGTAATCGCGCGCCGCGCACTCCGGACGCGGCGGCACCGCCGCGCGCACCGGCCCGCGCTACGCCGCAGCGCGGCCTGCGGCAAACACTTCGGCGCCGTCGGCGTCGACGACGCGCACGCCGACTGCAATGCCGTGCCGCACGCTCTCGGTCACCACGCAGAAGTCTTCGAACTGCGCGAGACAGCGGTCGAAGTGCGCGATGGCCGACGCCGGTTCGGCGAGCCGGATCGTCACGTCGAAGCGGCCGATGCGCAGACGGCCGCGCTCGTTGCGCGCCAACTCGCCCCGCACTTGCGCGCGCAGCGTGCCGGGCGACTGCTTGAACTTGCGCATGCAGAAAAGCAGGCTGGACGACAGGCAGTTGGCGACCGCCGCGCCGATCAGCCGCGCGGCGTTCGGACCCGACGCGCGCCCGAGCGGCGCGGGCTCGTCGAGCGTGAGCTCCGGCACGCCCGGCCAGTCGAACTTGACGCGGAATTCGTAGTCCTGGATTTGTTGCAGTTCGAACGCAAAGCTCATCGATTCGTTCATCGCGCCTCCTCGATTGCGGCGCCCTGCAGCGTACACGCGGCGGCGCCGCGCGCCGGATCGGCTGCCATTGACGCGGTCGATCGCCGCCAACGTGACAATCGATTGGCGAGCGGCGCCTGGCGCGCCCACAATCGGCGCCACCTTCGATCGCCCGGACGACCCGATGACCGACCGGCGCGCGCGGCCGACCGCCGCTGCCTTGTCCGCCGCCCAGAGCCGGCGCGCCGGCGCCGCGCCGCGCGGGCGCCGCTCGACGTGCACAGGCCAAAAGCGGCGGATGGCGGTCGCGCGCAGCACGCTTCGGCGCTGACCGCGATGCGTGCGTTGCTGTTCGTCGCCGAGGCACTGCTGGCGGAAGGCGGCGACTTCCTGCGGCCGGGTGTCGCGCGGCAGCCCGATCCCGCGGCGCGCCTGGCGCGGCGCTTGCTGGTGCTCAGCTTCGCGCTGCGCTCGCTCGCCGCCTGCCTGGAGCACCGCCGCGATCGCGCCGACCGCCGTGTCGTCGAGCGCTGTCTGGCCCACGTCAGACACGATCTGGCGATCGTGGCGCGGCTTCTGCCCACGCTGACCGCCGAGCCCACCCTGCTGCGGCTTGCCGCGCTACGGCACGCCGGGCGGCCGCCGTCGTTACCGATCGCCTGCCGGCGTGTCCAGACCGAGATGCAAATCGTCGCCGCGCTGGCGCGTTCGGCCGACCAAGGCGCGTTCTCGCGCTGGGCGCAGCGACGTGCCCAGCACTACTTGCGGCGTGGGGTGGCCGGCGCTTCGATGACCCGCACCAGATCGCGCGGCACCTCGCCCCGCACCAGGTCGGCCAGTGCGGTCAATGCCGCCATGCGCGGATAGCTGGTCCGGAAAGCGAGCGTCACCCGCCGATACGCGCCGCTCACCTGCAGCGGGCGCAGCTGCATGCGCGCGGAACGCGCCCACGGGCCGCGCGTCGCCAGCGCCGGGATCAGCGTGCAACCGATGCCGGCCGCCACCAGCTCCAGCAGCGTCTCCAGACTGGAGGCGCGCAGATCCGGCACGCTCGGCACCGGCACCTTGCGCCGGTGCCGGCACACTTCCAGCGTCTGCTGCTTCAGGCAGTGCTCGTCGGACAACAGCAGCAACTCCGCCTCCGACAACTCCTTGCGTGTGACCTGCGGGCAACGGGCGAGCTCGTGCCCCGGTGGCGCCGCCAGCCAGAACGGCTCGTCGAACAACGCAATCGCCTTCAGGCCTGGCTCGTCGTCGATCGGCGTCGCCAGAAAAGCGGCGTCGACCTCGTGCCGGTGCAGGCGCGCGATCAAATGCTCGGTCGTCTCCTCGGTCAACGACAGTTGCAGCTTGGGAAAGCGTTCGCGCACCGGCCGCAGCAGCCACGGCATCAGAAACGGCGCCAGCGTCGGCAGCACACCGAGCCGCAGCGTGCCGGCCAGCGGGTCGCGACTTTCGCGCGCGATCTCGATCACCTCGCGCGCGTGCTCCAACGCCAGGCGCGCGGCCGCCGCGATGCGCTCGCCCACCGGCGTCACCTGCACCGCACGGTTCGTGCGCTCGAACAGCGTCACCCCCAGGTACTGCTCCAGCTTGGCCAGCTGCGTGCTCAGCGTCGGCTGACTGACGTGGCAGGCCTCGGCGGCACGGCCGAAGTGCCGGTGGTCGGCCACCGCCACCAGGTATTGAAGATCGCGCAGGTTCATTGCCGCGCCCCGTTCCGATCGACGAAATCAATCATAGTGCTCGAAACAATCGATTTCCACAGCAGGCGCCGGACCTCTACAGTCACGCCGTGTTCAACCACCGCTGACGGAGGATCGAATGACGCGCCAGATCGTTCGTGACGCCACCCGCACGCCGGCCGGACTGCTGCAGTTCATCGCCGGCGCGGCAGTCAACCTGGGCGGCGCCGCAGTGCTGCTGTGGCACGCCGCCGATTACGCGCTCGGCCTCACGCCCTAGCGGTTCGCCGCCCACTTCAACCACGACAAGGAGCACCGATGCCAGACGAAACCAAGTGCCCGTTCGCGGCCGCCGTCAAAACGCAGGCGGCCAAGCACGGCCCGACCAACGCCGACTGGTGGCCCAACCAGCTCAACCTGAAGATCCTGCGGCAGAACTCGCCGAAGTCGGATCCGATGGGCGAGGATTTCGACTACCGCAAAGAATTCCTCAGCCTCGACCTGGCCGCGGTCAAGCGCGACCTGCGCGCGCTGATGACGCAGTCGCAGGACTGGTGGCCGGCCGACTTCGGCCACTACGGCGGCCTGATGATCCGTATGGCGTGGCACGCCGCCGGCACCTATCGCATCGGCGACGGCCGCGGCGGCGCCGGCACCGGGCAGCAGCGCTTCGCGCCGCTGAACAGCTGGCCCGACAACGCCAACCTCGACAAGGCGCGCCGACTGCTCTGGCCGATCAAGCAGAAGTACGGCCGCAAGATCTCGTGGGCCGACCTGATGATCCTGGCCGGCAACGTCGCGCTCGAGTCGATGGGCTTCAAGACCTTTGGCTTCGCCGGCGGCCGCGAGGACGTATGGGAGCCCGACGAGTCGGTCTACTGGGGTCCGGAAGGCAAGTGGCTGGAGGACAAGCGCTATTCGGGTGACCGGCAGCTCGAGAATCCGCTCGCCGCGGTGCAGATGGGGCTGATCTACGTCAACCCCGAAGGTCCGAACGGCAACCCGGATCCGGTGGCGGCCGCCCGCGACATCCGCGAGACGTTCCGCCGCATGGCGATGAACGACGAAGAGACGGTGGCGCTGATCGCCGGCGGTCATACCTTCGGCAAGACCCACGGCGCCGGCCCTGCGACGCACGTGGGACCGGAACCGGAGGCGGCGCCGATCGAGGCGCAAGGACTCGGCTGGCTCAGCAGCTACAAGAGCGGCAAGGGCCCGGACGCGATCACCGGCGGCCCCGAGGTGACGTGGACGCCGACGCCGACGAAGTGGAGCACCGGCTACTTCGACATCCTGTTCGGTTACGAGTGGGAGCTGACCAAGAGCCCGGCCGGCGCCTGGCAGTTCGTTGCCAAGGACGCGCCGGAGATCATTCCGGACGCCTTCGATCCCAACAAGAAGCACAAGCCGACCATGCTGGTCACCGACCTGTCGCTGCGCTTCGATCCCGCGTACGAGAAGATCTCGCGCCGCTTCCACAAGAACCCGCAGGAGTTCGCCGACGCCTTCGCGCGCGCCTGGTTCAAGCTGACGCACCGAGACATGGGTCCGCGCGCGCGCTACCTGGGACCGGAAGTGCCGAAGGAAGAGCTGATCTGGCAAGACCCGATCCCGGCCGTCGATCACCCGCTGATCGACGAGAAGGACATCGCCGCCTTGAAGGCGCGCATCCTCGCCACCGGCCTGACGATCCCGCAGCTCGTCTACACGGCGTGGTCTGCGGCCGCCACCTTCCGCGGCTCGGACAAGCGCGGCGGTGCGAACGGCGCACGGATTCGGCTCGCGCCGCAGAAGGACTGGGAGGTCAACCAACCGGATCAACTGGCCAAGGTGCTGGCGGCGCTGGAAGCGGTGCAGCGCGAGTTCAACGCCCAGGCCAAGGGCGGCAAGAAGGTGTCGCTGGCGGATTTGATCGTGCTCGGCGGCTGCGCCGCGGTCGAAAAAGCGGCGAAGGATGCCGGCTTCGCGGTGACCGTGCCGTTCGCACCGGGGCGCATGGACGCGCGTCAGGACCAGACCGACGTCGAATCGTTCGCGGTGCTGGAGCCGATCGCCGACGGATTCCGCAACTACACGAAGGCGAAGTTCGGCATCCCGACCGAAGCGCTGCTGGTCGACAAGGCGCAGTTGCTGAACCTGACGCCGCCGGAGATGACGGTGCTGGTGGGCGGCATGCGCGCGCTGGGCGCCAATTACAAACAGTCGCCGCACGGCGTGTTCACCAAGCGCCCCGGCGTGTTGACGAACGACTTCTTCGTCAACCTGCTCGACATGGGCACGCAGTGGGCGCCAAGCGCCGCCGACGCCGACGTCTAC
>JAKANT010000036.1 GCA_021823635.1 Pseudomonadota bacterium | reverse complement strand
TCGTCGTCGTGGCCGCGACCGTGCCCCTTGCCCCGCACGTGCTCGTCGTACCAGTCGTGCCGAACGAAGTACACCGGCACGCCGCAGGCGTTGTATTCGCGGCAGTGCTTCTTCCAGTTCTTGCGATGACCCGGCGGCACCCACATGTAGATCGGCTGCACCGGCTGTACCACCACCCGCGGCGGCTCGATGATCACCGGCTGCGGCAGGATCACGCGCGGCTGCGGAAAGCGGCCGACGTCGATGCGGCCATAGACCCCGGGCTGCGCGATCTCGATCGACACGCCGATGTCGGCGGCGATCGCGGGCGCGGCGGCGGCAGCGGCGAGCAGCGAAACGAGCAACTTCTTCATGGTCGGCTCCGTCAGGATGTTTGCGTCAACCATAACGCAAGGACGCGAGGGGCCGCGCACATGAAAACGGCTTAACGCGCGGGCATCCGAGGTCAGACGTCGCTGACGGCCACGCCCTTCCAGAACGCCACGCGGCCGCGGATCTGCTCGGCCGCGGGCTTGGGGTCCGGGTAGTACCACGCGGCATCGCGGTTCTCCTTGCCGTTGACGCGCAGCGTGTAGTAACTGGCCGTTCCTTTCCAAGGACAGACGGTGTGCGTGTCGCTCGGCACGAAGTACTCGCGCCGCAGCGACTGCGGCGGAAAGTACGCGTTGCCCTCCACCGTAACAACGTCGTCGGATTCGGCCAGCACGGCCCCGTTCCAGCTCGCGCGCTTCATGTTCAGCGTCGATCGTTGCGACGAGACCGCAGGTTACTGCGTTATCGTTGCCCGATGAAATCGCTGCGCACCGTTGCCGTGCTGCTTGCCGCGCTCGCGCCGCTGCCGGCGGCGGCGGAAAACGGCCTGACCCTGTACGGCGGCTGGCGCGCCAGCGGCGCGCTCGAAGACGATGTCGGCCAGCGCAGCGTGCGCCTGCGCGACGGCGCCGCCGGCTCGCTCGCGCTCGACCTCACCTATGACGCCTCGCGCCAGGTGCAGCTTTTCCTCGGCCGCCAGCGCACGTCGCTGGCCGCGACAGCGGTCGGCGGCGGCACGCTGCGGCTGCCGGTTGCGGTGACGTACGTTCACATCGGCGGAACCAACTTCTTCGACGGGCCGGCGGGCGTGGGGCCGTACGTCGCCGGCGGCGTCGGCTTCACGCGCCTGACGCCGGGCCTGGACGGCTTCGAGTCGGAGACGCGGCCGTCGCTGTCGATCGCGCTCGGCTACGCGCTGCCGTTCGGCGACCGCATCGCGCTGCGCGTCGAAGGACGCGGCTACTGGACGCTCGTAAGAGGTTCCGGCGGCCTGTTCTGCGCCGGCGGCTGCACGGTCGTGATCAAAGGCGATGCGCTGTCTCAGCTCGAGATGCTGGTCGGGCTGTCGCTGAGGTTTTAGCTGTTGGCGTGCGGCCGGTACGCGACGGCGTCGATCTCGACCGCCGCGCCGAGCGCAAGATCCGCGCGGCCGACCGTGATGCGCGCGGGCACCTCGTTGCCGATCACCTTTAGATAGGCGTCGTTCATCTCGCCGAACGTCGCCATGTCGGCCAGATACACGTTGACCTTGACGAGATCGGACAGCCTGGCGCCGCAGGCAGCGAGGATCGTCTCGATGTTGCGCAACGTCTGCTCGGTCTGCGCGCCGGTGCCGCCGGCGACCAGCTGCATCGAGTCCGGCAACGTTCCGAGCGTGCCGGAGACGAAGATGAAATCGCCGGCGATCGTCGCATGACAGAAAGCCGGCAGCTTCGCCAGGCCCGGCACGACGACGCGCTGAACGCTCATCGTGGGCCGTCCTGTGCGCGCGCGTTTTCGCGTTCCTGCAGCGCGCGCCACATCACCTTGCCGGTGCCGGACTTCGGCAGCTCGTCGACGAACTCGACCAGCCGCGGCACCTTGTACGCGGCCATGTGCGCACGCGACCAGTCGATGATGTCGCTCTCGGTGGTCTTGCCTCGCGCTTCGGCGCGCAGCACGACCACGGCTTTCACGGTCTCGCCGCGGTAGGCGTCGCGCGCGGCGATCACGCACGCTTCCTGTACCGCCGGATGCTTGTACAGCAGCGTCTCCACCTCGGCCGGCCAGACCTTGAAGCCGCTGGCGTTGATCATGCGCTTGAGCCGGTCGGTAATGAAGAAATAGCCTTCCTCGTCCATGCGGCCGAGGTCGCCGGTGCGAAAGAACTTCTTGCCTTCGAACTCGACGAACGCGGCGGCGGTCGCTTCCGGATTGCGCCAGTAGCCTTTGAACACCTGCGGACCGTGCACGATGATTTCGCCCACCTCCCCGGGCGGTAGTTCGCGCAGCGTCTCGGGATCGACCACGCGCGCATCGGTGCCGAAGATCGGCATGCCCAGGCATTGCAGCTTGGCGCGCTCCGGCGGATTGGAGTGCGTCGGCGCCGCCGTCTCGGTCAGGCCGTAGCCTTCCGCGTAGGTGATCCCGAATTGCCGCTGCAGACGCTCGGCCACGGCCTGCGGCATCGCCGCCCCGCCACCGGCCAGATAGCGCAGGCTGCCGAGGTCGAACTTGTCGATGTTCGGCGAGCCGAACATGTCGATGATCATGGTCGGGATGTTGGTCCAGTGCGTGACGCGGTGGCGCGAGATCAGCCGGCCCGCGAGCTCGCGATCCCAGCGCGGCATCATCACCACCGTCGCGCCGCTGTAGATCGGCGCGTGCATGCCGTACTGCATGCCGGTGACGTGAAACAGCGGCACCGCCGCCAGCGACACCGCGTCGGCGCCCCAGCTCGACATCAGCGCGCCGCCGATCGGGTTGTGCATGATCGTGCGATGGGTGTGCATGCAGCCCTTCGGAAAGCCGGTCGTGCCAGACGTGTACGGCATCGCCGCCAAATCGTCCGGGCCGGCCTGCGCGGGCATCGGCACATGGCCTTCGGCGAGCGCATCGAGCCATGCCGTGGCGCCTGCAAGCGGCGGCGCCTCCGCATATAGCCACCGCAGCCACGCCGGCGGCGGCGCTTCCGCCTCGTCGATGTCCGTCCGCGGCGGCATCGCATCCGCGTAGCGGGTGACGAGCAGATGCTGCAGCCGCTGCTCGGCCGGCAACCCCGCGTTCGCCTCGGCCACGATCGGCGCCAGATCGGCGGCGCAAATCGCCACCCGCGCCCCGGCGTCGGTGACGTAGTGCCGCAGCTCGTCGGCGCGATTCATCGGGTTGACCGGAACGACCACCGCATCGGCGCGCAGGATGGCGTAGGTGCCGATCACGAACTGCGGCGAGTTCTGCAGGTACAGCAGCACGCGGTCGCCCGCGGCCACACCGGCGACGCGCTGCAGCCAGCCGGCCAACGCGTCCACCTGCCGCTTCAGCTCGGCGTAAGTCAGCCGCCGGCCGAAGAAGCGGATCGCGTCCTTGTGCGGATAACGCGTCGCCGATACCTCCAGGTTGTAGACGAGCGTGGTGTCGGGCAGCGTCAGTCTCGGCGGCAGCCGTGTCGGCCAGAATTTCTCGTGCGGGCGCATCGTGTGTGTTCAGCCTTTCGGTCCCAGCATGTCCTGTGGTCTGACCCAGCGGTCGAAGTCCTGTTCGCTGACGTAGCCGAGCGCGAGCGCCGCTTGCTTCAGCGTCGTGCCGTCGCGGTGCGCGCGTTTGGCAATCGCAGCGGCCTTGTCGTAGCCGATGTGCGGCGCCAGCGCGGTGACCAGCATCAGCGAGCGCTGCAACAGCTCTTCGATGCGGGCGCGGTTCGGTTCGATGCCTTCGCAGCAATGGCGGTCGAAGCTCGCCATGCCGTCGGCCAGCAGCCGGATGCTGCGCAGCACGTTATGGGCGATCAGCGGCTTGTACACGTTGAGCTCGAAATTGCCGCTGGCGGCGCCGATCGCCACCGCGACGTCGTTGCCGAGCACCTGTGCCGCGACCATCGTGATCATCTCGCACTGGGTCGGGTTGACCTTGCCCGGCATGATCGACGAGCCGGGCTCGTTCTCCGGCAGCGAGAGCTCGCCCAAGCCGGCGCGCGGACCGCTCGCCAGCCAGCGCAGGTCGTTGGCGATCTTGGTCAGCGCCGCCGCCAGCGTCTTCAATGCGCCGTGCAGAAACGCGAGCGGTTCGTGGCCGGCCAGGGCAGCGAACTTGTTCGGCGCCGAGACGAACGGCAGGCCGGTGATGCGCGCGATCTCGGCCGCCGCGCGCTGCGCGAACTGCGCGTGCGTGTTCAAGCCGGTGCCGACCGCCGTGCCGCCGAGCGCCAGCGCGTACACCGGTTCGAGCGCGGTGCGGATCGCGTCGCGCGCGCTATCCAGTTGCGCCACGTAGCCCGAGAACTCCTGCCCGAGGGTAAGCGGTGTCGCGTCCTGCAGGTGCGTGCGCCCGATCTTCACGATGTCGGCGAACGCCTCGGCCTTGGCCGCCAGCGTCGCACGCAGCGACGCCAGCGCCGGCAGCAAGCGCCCGTGGACTTCCTGCGCGGCGGCCACATGCATCGCGGTCGGAAAGACGTCGTTGCTGCTCTGACCGCGGTTCACATCGTCGTTCGGATGCACGCGCCGGTGCTTGCCGCGCTCGCCGCCGAGCAGCTCGGAGGCGCGGTTGGCCAGCACCTCGTTCATGTTCATGTTGGTCTGCGTGCCCGAGCCGGTCTGCCAGACCGACAGCGGAAACTCGGCGCCGTGCTTGCCGGCTAGCACTTCGTCGGCAGCGGCGACGATCGCCTGCGCCTTGGCTTCGTCCAGCTCACCCAGCGCCGCATTCACCGTCGCCGCGGCGCGCTTGACCAGCGCCAGCGCGTGGATCAGCGGCGCCGGCATCGTTTCGCCGCCGATGGCGAAGAAGTGCAGCGAGCGCTGCGTCTGCGCGCCCCACAAGCGATCGGCCGGCACCGCGATGTCGCCGAAGGTATCGGATTCGATGCGTTGCATCGCGTCTCCCATGCACGCACCTCAACCCGTCAGCGCCCGCGCCAGCGCCGCCGCCACCGCCTCGATTTCTTGGCCTTCGAGCTCGGGAAAGACGGGCAGCGACAGGCAACGGCCGCACACGTCTTCCACCACCGGCAGCGGCTGCGGCGGCGCATACGCGGCGAGCGCCGGCTGCCGGTAAAGCGGGCGCGGATAGAAGATCGCGTGGCCGATGCCGGCTTCGCGCAGCGCCTGCGCCACGCGGTCGCGCTGGGGAAGCAGCACCGTGTGCTGGTGAAACACGTGCGTGCGGCCGGGCGCGATGTGCGGCGTCACGACCGGCAGACCGCGCAGCAGCTCCGCATAGCGCGCCGCCACCGCGCGCCGGGCGGCGTTCCAGGCGTCCACGCGCGCGAGCTTGACGCGCAGCGCGGCGGCCTGCAGGGCATCGAGCCGGCTGTTGAAGCCGCACACCCGATACTCCTGCGGCGCGCCGACGCCGTGGTTCGCGAGCCGACGGACACGCTCGGCGAAGTCATCGGAGTCGGTCACGACGATGCCGCCGTCGCCGCAGGCGGCCAGATTCTTGGTCGGGTAGAAACTGAATGCGCCCGCCAGACCGAAGGTGCCGGTTTGCCGGCCATCGAGCGTGGCGCCGAACGATTGCGCGCAGTCCTCGATCACCACCGCGCCGCAGCCGCGCGCGATGTCGAGCAGCGCCGGCATGTCGGCCGGCTGTCCGAACAGGTGCACCGGCACGATCGCCTTGGTGCGGGCGGTCACCGCGCGCGCCACCGATGCCGGTGAGAGATTGAACGTCTGGGGGTCGATGTCGGCGAACACCGGCCGCGCCCCCGCGTGCACGATGGTGGAGGCGGTGGCGACGAACGAAAACGGCGTCGTGATCACTTCGTCGCCGGCTCCCACGCCCGCCGCGCGCAGCGCCAGCAGCAGCGCGTCGGTGCCCGAGTTCATCGCCACCGCGTGACGCGCGCCCAGGTAGGCGGCCACCTCGCGCTCCAGGCGCTCGACCTCGGCGCCGCCGATGAACTGGCCCGCTTCCAGCAGCGCCTGCCAGCGCGGCAACAGGTCCGCGGCGAGCGCACGGTGCTGGCGCGCCAGATCGAGCATCGGTACCGCGATGGTCATTCAATGTCTCCCTGCGGCGAGCGCCGCCCCGATCTGCGCCGCCAGCGCCAGCGCGCGGCGACCGGTGACGCCGGAGGTCGGCGGCTCGGCGCCGCTGAGCGCGCAGGCGAGGAAGCAGCGGATCTCGGTGGCGAGCGGGTCGTCGCCCTCGAAGACCCGGGTTTCGGTGAGCACGTTCGGAATGCCGTCGCGCATGCGCGGCTCGCCCAGCCGCACCCGTTGCAGCGCGCGATTCTGGAAATCGACGGCGGCGTAGCCGTCGGGCAAAAACAGCCGCATCTTGCGCTCGACCTTCTGGCTGACGCGGCTGGCGGTGACGTTGGCCACGCAGCCGCCGGCGAACACGAGGCGCGCGTTGGCGATGTCGATGTCGTCGGTGAATACCGGCGTGCCGACCGCATCCACGCGTTCGACGTCGGCACCGACCAACGCCAGAATGAGGTCGATGTCGTGGATCATCAGGTCGAGCACGACGCTGACGTCGGCGCCGCGCGCCGAAAACGGCGCGATGCGGGTGGCCTCGATGAAGCGCGGCGGCGCACGCTCGAGATCGAGCGCCATCAGCGCGGCGTTGAAGCGCTCGATGTGCCCGACCTGCAGCACGCGCCGGCGGCGGCGCGCGAGCTCGATCAGGTCGTCGGCTTCCTCCAGCGTGACCGTGATCGGCTTTTCCACCAGCACGTGCGCGCCGGCGTCCAGAAAGTCGCGCGCCACCCGATGATGCAGCGATGTCGGCACCGCGATGCTGACCGCGTCCACGCAGCCGAGCAGCGGCGCGTAGTCGGTCAACGCCTCGGCACCGGACTCGGCCGCCGCCTGCGCCGCGACCGCGCCGTCACGATCGACCACGGCCACCAGCTCGCACTCCGGCAACGCCGCGTACTTGCGCGCGTGCAGTCGGCCCATCTTGCCGGTGCCGATCACCGCGCAGCGCAGGCGGCCGTCACTCACTGCCGCCCTCGCCCCTGACGATGAAAGCGGCCACACCGCGCCGCGGCCCGGCCGCCAGCCAGGCGCGCAGGTGCTCGATCTCCGGCGTGGCCGGCAGGTCGGTGAGCGGCTGCCGTTCGCGCAGGCGCCGAAACGCCTGCCCGAGCACGCGCAGGCGCGCCGCGTCCACGCCCGCGCGGCGCAGGCCCACCAGGTTCAACCGATAATGGCGCGCGTGATTGCCGGCGACCATCGTGTACGGCAACACGTCCATCGCCACACCGGCCAGCCCGCCCACCATCGCCAGCGCACCGATGCGGCAGAACTGGTGCACCATCGCGCCGCCGCCGAGAAACGCACCGTCGCCCACCTGCACGTGCCCGCCGAGCGCCACGCCGCTGGCGATGATCACGCGATCGCCGACGGCACAGTCGTGCGCCACGTGGCAGTTGTTCATCAGGTAGCAGCGCGAGCCGATGCGGGTGGCGCCGCCGGCGCGCGTCGGCCGGTTCACCGTGACGCCCTCGCGGAACACGTTGTCGTCGCCGATCAGCACCGCGCCGACCGCGCTCGGATCGAAGCCGATGTCCTGCGGCGGCCCGCCCAGCACCGCGTGCGCATGCACCCGGTTGCGCGCACCGAGGCGCACGCCGGCGGCGATCACGGCATGCGGTCCGATCACGCAGCCGGGCCCGATCTCGGCGCCGTCTTCGACGACCGCCCCCGGGCCCACGCTCACGTCGGCGTGCAGGCGCGCACCGGCGGCGATCACGGCGGATGGATGAATCACGGCGCTCCTCCTCGTGGCGGGCAGGATAGCGCCTGCCGAGGCGCACGCAATCGTCACCCGCCGGGGGCCGCGGCCGGCAAGCGTCGCCAGGTGCGCCAAAGCGATTCGACCGTGTACAGCGCCAGCGCCGCCCAGATCAGCGCATAGCCGGCGGCCTTCGACGCCGGAAACGGTTCGTCGTACAGCCAGATCCCGAGCGCGAGCTGGATCGTCGGTCCGATGTACTGCAGCAGCCCGAGCAGTGAAAACGAGATGCGCCGCGCGCCGGCCGCGAACAGCAGCAGCGGGATCGCGGTCACCGGCCCGGCAGCGGCGAGCAGCCATTGCATCGATGCGGGCGCGGCGACGAACGCATTGCGGCCGTCGATCGCCAGCCAGGCGAGATAAGCGAACGCCAGCGGAAACAGCAACGCCGTCTCCAGCGCCAGTCCTTCGAGCGCGCCAAGCGACGCCGTCTTGCGCAGCAGCCCGTAGGCCGCGAAGGAAAACGCGAGCGTCAGTCCGATCCAAGGCACGGTGCCGGCCTGCCAGGTCAGCCATGTCACGCCGGCGGCGGCGATCGCCACCGCCCACCATTGCACCGGTCGCAGCCGCTCGCGCAGCAACAGCCAGCCCGCCAGCACGTTGACCAGCGGGTTGATGAAGTAGCCGAGGCTCGCGTCGACCACGCGATCGGCGTTGACGGCCCAGATGTACACACCCCAGTTGAGCGACACGAAAGCGGCGCTGCCGGCGAAGCGCGCCAGCAGCGCAGGTTGCTCGATTACTTCGCGCAGCCAGCGCCAGTGATGCCGCAGCGCCAGCAGCAGCGCCACGAACGCGAGCGACCACACCATCCGATGCGCCAGGATCTCCGCCGGCGGCACCGCCTGCAGCCACTTGATGTAGATCGGGAACAGGCCCCACAGCAGATACGCCGCGGCGGCGAACAGCACGCCCTGATTCATCGTGCGCGGCCGCGCGCGAGCGCGCCACCGATGCCGAGCCGGGACGGCGCGGCACGAGCGGGAAGCGAGGGGGGAAGAGAGGCGGCGCCGGCAAGCGGCCCGGTTGGGCGCGGCATGCCGCGATTCTACGGTCGCGGCCGGTGTGGGCTCAGGCGGCCGCCGCGAGCGGTGCGGTCCGGCGCGCGCCCGGCTCGCGCGCGGCTTCCAGCGCGCCGGCCTGTGGCGCGCTCATCGGCCGCGCCAGCAGATAGCCCTGCCCGAATGCGCAGCCCAGCTCGCGCAGCCGCGCCAACTGTG
>JAKANT010000035.1 GCA_021823635.1 Pseudomonadota bacterium | reverse complement strand
CGCGAGTCGTACATGCCGCTGTTCGTCGTGTTGCGGCCCGGCGTCACGCTCACCGACGCGCTGCGCGACAAGATCAACGCCGAGATCAAGCGCGCGCTTTCCGCGCGGCACGTGCCAAGCGAGATCTTCGCCATCGCCGAGGTGCCGCGCACGCTGTCCGGCAAAAAGATGGAGCTGCCGATCAAGAAGCTCCTGCTCGGCCACCCCGTCGAGCGCGTGGCCAACCGTGACGCGATGGCCAATCCAGCCAGCCTCGACTGGTTCGTCGAGTTCGCGCGCCGGCGCGCATCGAAGGCTTGAAGGTTCGCGGCCCGTGGCGCTGCGCATCGACCCGCCGGCCAACCGTCGCTGCGCGCGTTGCGGAGCCGAATTCCACTGCGGGCTCGCCGATCCAGGCGGCTGTTGGTGTGCGCGGCTGCCGCCGCTGCCCCGACAGGCCTTGGCGGCCGGCACCGGCTGCCTGTGCGAAGCCTGCCTGCGCGCGGCGCTCGCCGACGCGGCGCGCGCTGCGGCGCCGAATTGAGCTGCTTTGCGCGGACAAATGGCGGCATCGCCCGGCGGCGCTGGATGCGACAGTGACGGTCGGGCCCATCCGTTTCCGCAGCACGTGACCGAAGACCGCTTACCTGCCGCAGCGGCGGCGGCGCACGAAGTCGCGCCGCTGGTCGGCCGCGTGCTGGTGGCGGTGGCGATGATCGCCTGCCTGGCCGCGATCGCCGCCGTCTTTCTGGTCACCCGCGTGCAGCAGCCGGGCGCATTCGGCACGGGTGTCTACGCGTCCATCGGCTACGCGTTGAGCCTGGCGGTCGCCGTTGTGCTCGCGCGCAGCGGCCGGCCGCAGGCGGCGGTGGCGGTGGTGCTCGGCGCCGGTCTGCTGGCGGTCACCGCGTTTGCCTTCGGCTCGCAGCAGGGTGTCCATACCGTACTGCTCGGCGCGTACGGGATCCTGATCGTGGTGGCGGCGGTGGGGATCGGCATGAAGGCTGCGCTCGCGCTGGCGTCGGTGGCGCTGGTCGCGCTCGGCGCGATGGTGGTGGCCGAGAGCCAAGGCACTCTTCTCGGCGCCGCGCAGGCGGCGGCGGTGCCGGCCAGCGCCCGACTGGTATCGCATCTGTTGTTGATCGCGACGGCGGCGCTGTTCGGCTGGGCGCTGGCGCGCTTCGTGCGCGCCACCATTGCCGAGGCGCGTCGCCAGGAAAACCGCTTCCGCGCGCTGCTCGCGATCGCCAGCGACTGGTACTGGGAGCAGGACGCGCAGTTCCGCTTCACGCACATTTCGAGCGCGGTGGCGGAGAAGACCGGCATCGCGCCGGAACGGCACCTCGGCAGGACGCGCTGGGAGATCCCCGAGCTGGAACTGACGCCCGAGCAGTGGGCCGAGCATCGCGCCACCCTCGAGGCGCACCGGCCGTTCCGCGATCTCGTGTTGCGCCGAAACGACCACGACGGCCGCGCCGTATGGGTGCGCGTCAGCGGCGAACCGGTATTCGGCCCCGACGGCTCTTTCAAGGGCTACTGGGGCGTCGGGCGGCGGGTGACCGAGGAGATCGAGGCGCAGCGCGCGCTCGCGGCCAGCGAGGCGCGCTATCGCGAGCTGTTCGAGCGCTCGCCGTCGCCGTTCGTCATCCACCGCCGCGGGCGGCTGCTGCAGGCCAATGCCGCCGCGGCGCGGCTGTTCGGGTTCGAGTCGCCGCAGCAGATGCAGGGCATCGACATGCTGCGCTTGAACCATCCGGAATCGCGCCGCGTTTCGGCCCAGCGCATCGCGCAGCTGGAGAAATTGCCGCCCGGCGAGGCGGTGCCGACCGTGGAGCTGCGCATGCAGCGCACCGACGGCACCGACCTCTACGTGCAAGCGCAGGTGGTGCGCATCGATCTCGGCGACGGGCCGGCCAGCCTGTCGATCTACTTCGATCTGACCGAGCGCAAGCGCGCCGAAGCGGAGCGCGCGCGCTCCGAGGCGCTGCTGTCGCACCTATTCGAGGCGAGCGTGGACAGCATCCTGGTGACCGAACTGGAGAGCGGCCGCGTCGTGCTCGCCAACGAGGGCTTCGCGCAGTTGACCGGCATTCCGGTGGGGCAGGCGCAGGGCCGCACCACGCTCGAACTCGGCATCTGGGCCGACGAACAGCACCGGGAGCAGTTCATGCGCGAGTTGCGCACCGCTGGCCGCGTGCGCGACTTCCCGCTGCGCCTGCGCCGCGCCGACGGGGAGATCCGCTCGGTGGCGATGGCGAGCGCGACGTTCCGCCTCGACGACACCGCGTTCGCGGTGACGATCGCGCGCGACGTCACGCAGGCGCAGGCCGACCGGCTGCAGTACGAGGCGATCCTCGACAACGCGTCGGTCGGCATCGCGTTCACGCGCAATCGCCGCTTCGAACTGGTCAACCCGCGCTTCGAGGAGATGCTCGGCTGGCCGCGCGGCGCCCTGCGCGGCCAACCTGGCTCGGTGGTCTGGCCCTCGGCCGAGGACTACGAGGAGATCGGCCGCATCGCCGGCCCGAAGCTGGCGCGCGCCGAGCCGGTGGACCTCGAGCGGCTGGTGCACCGGCGCGACGGCACGCTGTTCTGGTGCCATCTGCGGGCGCGCGTCGTCGATCGCCTGAATCCGACCACCGGCGGCACGATCTGGATCGCGGAGGACATCACCGAGCGGCGCGCCGCCGCCGAGGCGCTGGCGCGGGCCAAGGAAGCGGCCGAGGCCGCCAGCCGCGCCAAGAGCGCGTTTCTCGCCAACACCAGCCACGAGATCCGCACGCCGCTCAACGGCCTGCTCGGGCTGGCGAAACTGGCGCTGGCGCCGGACGTCGATGCGCAGCGCATGCGCGAGTACCTGCATCGGATCTACGACAGCGCGCAGGCGCTGGCCGGGATCATCAACGACATCCTCGACCTATCGAAGATCGAGGCCGGCAAGCTGACGCTGGAGGAAACCGCGTTCGACCTGCGGGCGCTCGCCGAGGACGTCTACGCCGGCTACCGCGAGCTGGCGGCCGCCAAGAGCCTGGCGCTCGAACTGCGCATCGCCGAGGATGCGCCGCGGCACGTGCGCGGCGACCCGATGCGCACGCGCCAGATCCTGGTGAACTTCGTGTCGAACGCGATCAAGTTCACCGAACGCGGATCGGTGACGATCGACGTTCGGCGCGCCGCCGGCGCGGTGCGCTTTGCCGTCATCGATACCGGCATCGGCATCGAAGAAAGCGCACGCGCACGGCTGTTCGAACCGTTCGTGCAGGCCGATGCCTCGACCACGCGCCGCTACGGCGGCACCGGGCTCGGGCTGTCGATCTGCCGTCAGCTCGCCGAGCTGATGGGTGGACGCGTTGGCGTCGAGAGCGTGCCCGGCGCCGGCAGCACCTTCTGGGCCGAGCTGCCGCTGGCGGAGGTGGCGGCGCCGGCGCCGGCCGCCGCACCGGTTGGCAGTTCGCCGCACGACCTGCAGGGGCTGCGCGTGCTGCTGGTCGAAGACAACCCGGTCAACTCGTTGATCGCCGAGACTTTCCTGAAGAACTGGGGCGTGCAGGTGGAGCAGGCGGCCGACGGCGCGCAGGCCATCGCCGCGGTCGAGCGCGCGCAGGGCCGCTTCGACGCCGTGCTGATGGACGTACACATGCCCGTGATGAGCGGGCATCAGGCGACGATCGAGCTGCGCAAGCGTTACGGCAAGGACGAACTGCCGATCGTCGCGCTCACCGCCGCGGCGCTCGCCTCGGAGCAGCAGCAAAGCCTGGACGCCGGCATGAACGATTTCATCGCCAAGCCGTTCGACGCGCAGCGGCTGCGCGAGGTGCTGCTGAAAGTGACCGCGGGGCGCGCGCGCGCCGGTTGACGGAGCGGCGGCGAGCGTTCGCTCAGGCGCCGCGTCGTTCCCCCGACCATGCACCCCAGGCGGCGAGCAGCCAGCCGGCGATCAAGGCCAGGCCGCCGAACGGCGTGACGAGACCGAATGCACGCACGCCCGACAAGGTGAGCGCGTACAGGCTGCCGCTGAACAGCAGCATGCCGGCGAGCAGACACCAGCCGGCGGCGACGAGGGCCGCGTTCGACCACCGCGACAGCGCCAACGCAAGCGCCAGCAGCGCAGCCGCGTGCACCAGTTGCTGCCGCGCGCCGATTTCGAACGCCGTCAGCAGTTCGGGCGCCAGACGCCCCTTCAACGCATGCGCGCCAAAGGCGCTCGCCGCCACACCGAGGGCGCCGGACAACGCACCGAGAACGAAGAACAGACGCTGCATGTTGCGCACCGCCGAGCCGCGACGCGCGCACGATAGCGCGACGGCAAATCCGTCGTCGCGACCCGCCCCTTCACCTGCCCGCCATGCGCGGCGCAGCTACGCCGGCTGCGCGCGTTGCTGGCGCCGTTCGCGCCCGATGCGTTCGCCGCGTCGCTTGCGCAGCCACACCCACAGCCCGGTCGCCCCCAGCAGCAGCGGCAGCACGCCGGTCGCGCACATCGCCACCATGCCGGCGGTGCCGAACGCCGAGCCGCTGTGCAGCGGAAACAGCCAGTGCATGAAGGTCTCGCCGGCGCTGCGCGTGCGGTCGCTGCGCTCGACCAGGATCTCGGCCGTGTACGGATGGACCCAAAGGATCGTGTCGCCGAGCCGGTGCTCGTCGCCGGCGGCGCGCAGATAAACGAGGTAGCCGCCGGTCTGGCGCGGCGGGCCATGGATCTCGGTGATGGTCCTATCGGGATGGGCGGCGCGCACGGCGGCGACGATCTCGCCCAGCCCTTTGGGTTCGGCGTCGTCGCGCGCGCGCCATGGAATGGTCGGAAACGGCGCCACCTTGGAGAACAGGCCGACGAGGTCGCGCACGTAGTTGAGATAAACGAGCGTGGCGCCGGTCAGGGTCGACAGCAGCAGCAGCAGCGCGAAGGCGACGCCGAACGATCGATGCACGTCGAAGGCGATGCGCGTGGCGCTGGCGCGCGTGTTGATCCATACCAGGCGGCGCCAGCCGGCGCGCTTCTTCGGCCACGCCAGCACGATGCCGCTGACGGCCGAGGCGAGCAACAGGAAGCCGGCGATGCCGACGATATTGGAGCCCGCTTCGCCCAGCAGCACGTTGCGGTGGAACTCGTACAGCGTCTTCAGCAAGTGCGGTGCGGCCAAGCCGAGCGCCTCCGCCTTGCGCGTGCCGAGCAGTCGGCCGTCGACCGGATCGAACATCGCTTCGATGCGCTCGGAGCCGACGCGCCGCGCCGGCGACACGCGCACCGTCAACCGGTACACCTCGCCCGCGGCCTGCGGGAAACGGATCTTCTCGATGCGCCCCAGATCGTGTTCTTCGGTCGCGCGCTCGACGATGGCCTCGACCGGCAGCCAGGCGCCGCGCTTGTCCGTGGTCAGCAACTGCGGATTGAGCCAGGCGTCGATTGCGTCCTCGAACACGAGGATGCTGCCGGTGGCGCCCACCAGCGCGAACCAGACGCCCAGCCCGATGCCGAGCCAGCGATGGATCGACAGCCACAGGCCGCGCTTGCGCATGCGCGCTCCCCGGTGAGTTGCGGTCTGGCGTCAACTTTAGCGCCGCGCCGGCGCGGCGCGCCGCCACGGGGGCAGCCGCTCAAGCGAACGCCCGCGCCAGCGCCTGCGCGCAGCGGTCGAAGGCGCGCGCCGCGTCGTCGATCAGCTTGCTCATCGTCAGGAAGCCGTGGATCTGCGATTCGAAACACACGTACTCGACCGGCACTGCAGCGGCCCGCAGCAGCTCGGCATACGCCGCGCCCTCGTCGCGCAGCGGGTCGTAGCCGGCGGTCAGCACGAACGCGGGCGGCAGGCCGCGATGCGAGCCCGCCAGCGCCGGCGAGGCGCGCCAGTCGTGGGCCTCGTGCGGCCCGTTGAGATAATTGCCGACGAAATATGCGATCAGCTCGCGCGTCAGCAGATAGCCGGCGCCGTTTTCCACGTGCGAGCGCGTATTGCGGCGCAGGTCGGTGGCCGGATAGATCAGTAACTGCAGCGCCAGCGGCGGGCCGCCGGCGTCGCGCAGGGCCAGCGCGGCCACCGCGGCGAGATTGCCGCCCGCGCTGTCGCCGCCGATCGCTAGGCGCGCGCCGTCGATGCCCAGCGTGCCCGCGTGGGCGGCGATCCAGCGCGTCGCCGCCAACGTGTCCTCGACCGCCGCGGGGAAGCGGTGTTCGGGGCCGAGCCGGTAATCCACCGACACCACCGCGCAGCGGGCGCGGTTGGCGAGTTCCCGGCACACGACGTCGTGCGTGTCCAGATCGCCGATCGTCCAGCCGCCGCCGTGCAGGAACACGAGCGCCGGCAGCGCTTCGGTGTCGCGCGTGGCGACGCCGCGATACAGGCGCAGCGCAATCGGCCCGCCGGGCCCCGGCGCCGCCGCCTCGCGTACGGAGGCCACCGGCGGCGGGGCGGGCTGCGCCAGCGCGCGTGCCTTCTTGTAAGCGAGCCGCGCCGCGGGCGCATCCAGCGTATGCATCGGCGGCAAGGCAAAGCTGGCGAGGAGATCGAGATACGACTTCGCTTGCGGATCGAGCATCGGCGTACTCACGGTCGCGTGGTCCGGGCACGCGACGATAGCGCGCCGCCGAACAGCTCGCGCTGCAGCCGTGCATGGGCGGCGAAGCGCGCCACGTACTCGCGTTCGTCGCGCCCGCCCTTGGCGCGTATCAGCGCGACCAGCGCGGCGCGTTGCTGCGCCGGCCAGCGGCCGAGGTCGAGCAACGCGGCAAGCGGCGCCCACTGCCGCCAGGCGCGGCGCTCGCCGGCGGAAAAGCCCCGCAGCGTGCCGATGCCGCAGTGCTGTCGCAGCGCGCGCTCGCACAGATCGATCGCGCGCTCGCGGTCGGCGCCGGCGAGCCGCGACAGCTTCTGCGCGACGCGACGGCCGACGGCCGCAAGCGGCGGCAGCGGCGTCGGCCGCGCCAGGTCGGCTTCGAAGAACAGGTGCCGCTCGGCGAGTCTGGCGAGCGTGGCGCGATCGGAGCGGTGGCGCGCATCCGCGCGTAGGCGTTCGAGGTCGGCGCGCGCCAGCGCGCGCGTGGCGGCGTGGCGCGGGCGGAAGCCGAGCTTGAAATAGAACCACCAGGCGCCCGAGGCGAGCCCTTCCTCGTTGCCGGCGCCGAGCTGGTACGGCTCGATCGAAAACATCGTGGCGCCGAACAGGTGGTGCAGGGCGGCCACGAAGCGCGCGAACAGAAACGGCGCCTCGACACCGCGAAACGTCTCGAACACGTTGAACGCCAAGGCGGCGGAGCGGCCGACCAGGTCGGCCTGCACGTAGCCGACGGGCACGCCGTTTCTCAACATCAGCCCGCCGTAGATCGCCGCGATCGGATGGCGGCGCGCCGGCTGCATGCCGACGAACGCGAAGGCGAGCCCCTCGCCGTCGTCGGCGAGCAAGACCGCGCGCGCGTCGCCGTACGCGAACGCGTCTAGATCGCGCTGGCGGGTGACCATCGACGCGCGCGCCAGCGCGACGATCTCCTCGCCCGCGCGTCGGCCGAGCGAGCGCACGGCGATGGGTGCGCGTGCCAGCTCGCGCCTCAGTTCCGGGCGCTGCGCGACCGGTGCTGCGTGGCGGTACAGGACCGGCGCGCGGCGCCAGCAGGCGAGTGTGCGCGACGGCGTGTCGGCCCCCGGTGCCAGCTCGCAGCTCGGGTTGATGGCGTCGTAGAACGCTTCGCGCGTCGCCTCGTCGCCGGGCATCGCTTCGACGCGGCGCACGAGAAACGTGGCGTCGGTGCTGCCGCGGCCGCGCAAACGGTCGATCGCCGCGTAGCCGGGCAGGCCGCGCACGGCCTGCGCTTCGAGCGGGGTGACCAGCAGTGGCAGCGTCCGCGCCAGGTGCTCGCCGGCCTTCTTGTCGCGACGGTCGAAGCGCAGCAGGCGCGGCCAGCGCGCCGCCAGCCAGCGCGCGGTCGGGTAGAAAAATGGAAACCACAGCGTGGTGCCGGCGATGCCGGTCGCATACAGGGCGTCGCGGTGCGCCCGCAGATCGGCGCGCCGGGCGAAGCCGGCAAGCGCCCGTTCGACGGCGGCGCGAAGGGATGCGTCGTCCGCATACGCGCGCATGAAGCACAGACACTCGTGCAGCCGCCTGACTTCGCCGGCCGTGCGCAGGCGCGCCGTGCGCAGGCGCGCCAGCAGCGCAAGCTTGCGCGCCGATGCGGCGGCGCCGCCTTGCAGCTTCAGGCGCTCCAGCTCTTGCAGGTCGCGTCGCGCCACGTTGGTCGCGCAAACTCGGTGTGTTTCGCGCGCCGCATCGTAAACAGCGACTTGGCCGACGTAAATCGAACGACCAAAATGGCGCGCAGCCGACACGACGGGAGCGAAGAATGACGGACAAGATCGCATTGGTGACGGGTGCGGGCAGCGGCATCGGCCGCGCGGTGGCGCTGGCTTTTCTCGCCAACGGCTATCGCGTCGCGCTGGCGGGGCGGCGCGTCGATGCGCTGCAGGCGACGATCAAGCTGGCGGGCGCGGACGGCGCGCGCGCCATCGCCGTGCCCACGGACGTCGGCGACCCGGCCGCCGTGCATGCCCTGTTCGCGAAGGTCAAGGAGACCTTCGGCCGCCTCGACGTGCTGTTCAACAACGCCGGCACCGGAGCGCCGCCGATTCCGCTGGAGGACCTGACCTACTCGCAATGGCAGGCCGTGGTCGACGCCAACCTGACCGGCGCTTTCCTGTGCCTGCAGCAGGCGTTCAAGCTGATGAAGTCGCAGTCGCCGCGCGGCGGCCGCATCATCAACAACGGCTCGATCTCGGCGCACGCGCCGCGACCACACTCGGCGCCGTACACGGCCACCAAGCACGGCATCACCGGGCTGACCAAGGCCGCCGCGCTGGACGGTCGCGCCTACGACATCGCGGTCGGGCAGATCGACATCGGCAACGCTGCCACCGACATGACCGAGCGCATGACGCAGGGCGTGCTGCAGGCCAACGGTCAACTGGCGCCGGAGCCGCGCATGGATCTGAAGCACGTCGCCGACGCGGTGCTGTACATGGCGAGCCTGCAGATCG
>JAKANT010000034.1 GCA_021823635.1 Pseudomonadota bacterium | reverse complement strand
TCCGCCGCATCGCGCACCTGGCGCGCATCGACATCGACGACGCGCAGGCGCGCGCCACGCTGGCGCAGTTGAACGACATCTTCGCGCTGATCGAGCGCATGCAGCGCGTCGACACCGAAGGCGTGGAGCCGATGGCGCATCCGCTCGGCGGCAGCCAGCGGCTGCGCGACGACGTGGTCACCGAAAGCGATACGCGCGACGAGAACATGAAGAACGCGCCGGCGGCCGCCGACGGCCTGTTTCTGGTGCCGAAGGTGATCGAATGAACGTCCTGCGCCGATCGTTGAGCGCCGGCCGCGTCGGGTCGGGCGTCGCCGCGGATGCATCGCCGTTGACGGATCGCGCAGCATGAGCGAGCTGGCCCACGCGTCGGTGGTGGAACTCGGCCGCCTGCTCGAGGCGAAGAAGGTCTCGGCGCTCGAACTGGCGCAGCACTTCCTGGCGCGCATCGAGGCGACGCGGGAACTGAACGCGTATCTGGACGTGCGGCCGGAAGCGACGCTGGCGCAGGCGCGCGCGGCAGACGCGCGGCGCGCGCGCGGCGAAAGCGGGCCGCTGCTCGGCGTGCCGGTCGCGCACAAAGACATCTTCGTCACGCGCGAATGGGCGAGCACGGCGGCCTCGAAGATGCTGGCCGGCTATATGAGCCCGTTTGACGCGACGGTGGTCGACAACCTCAAGCGCGCCGGCATGGTGTGCCTGGGCAAGCTCAATTGCGACGAGTTCGCGATGGGCTCGTCCAACGAGAACAGCGCCTACGGCAACGTACTGAACCCGTGGGACGAGAAGGCGGTGCCGGGCGGCTCCTCGGGCGGCTCCTCCGCCGCAGTGGCGGCGCGCATCGCACCGGCGGCCACCGCCACCGACACCGGCGGCTCGATCCGCGAGCCGGCGGCCTTTGCCGGCGTCACCGGCACCAAGCCCACATATGGCCGGCCGTCGCGCTGGGGAATGATCGCGTTCGCCTCGTCGCTGGACACCGCCGGGCTGATGACGCAGACGGCCGAAGACGCCGCGCTGGTGTTCAACGCGATGCTCGGCTTCGATCCGAAGGACTCGACCAGCGTCGAGCGCCCGCCGGAGGACTTCACGCGCCATCTGAACGACGGCGTGCGCGGCTTGCGCATCGGCGTGCCGAAGGAGTTTTTCGGGGCCGGGCTGGCGCCCGACGTCGACGCCGCCGTGCGGGCGGCGCTCGGCGAGTACGAAAAGCTCGGCGCGCGGCTGGTGGAGATCTCGCTGCCGAACGCGCACCTGGGCATCCCCGTCTATTACGTGATCGCGCCGGCGGAAGCGAGTTCCAACCTGGCGCGCTACGACGGTGTGCGCTACGGTCATCGGGCGCGGGACTTCTCCGATCTGACCGACATGATCAAGAAGTCGCGCGCCGAAGGTTTCGGCGCCGAGGTCAAGCGCCGCATCCTGATCGGCACGTACGTGCTGTCGCACGGCTATTACGACGCCTACTTCATCAAGGCAATGCGGGTGCGGCGGCTGATCGCGCAGGACTTTCAGCGCGCGTTCGCGCACTGCGACCTGATCGCCGGGCCGGTCACGACCAGCGTGGCGTTCGAGTTCGGCGAGAAGGCCGCCGATCCGGTGGCGATGTATCTGGCCGACCTTTACACGGTGCCGGGGTCGCTGGCCGGCATCCCCAGCATGAGCCTGCCGTGCGGCTTCGGCGCCAAAGGCCGGCCGGTCGGATTGCAGCTGATGGCGAATCATTTCGAGGAAGCGAAGATGCTCGGCGCCGCACACGCCTACCAGTGCGCGACCGACTGGCATCGGCGCGTGCCGGCAGGCTATTGACGGGGCGCTCGACCGGGTCGCCCCGCGGACCGTTTGTCTTGATCCCCGCTAAGCATTCGAGGTCGCCGTGGACTGGGAAGTCGTGATCGGGCTGGAAACGCATGTCCAGCTGGCAACGCGCAGCAAGATCTTCTCTGGCGCGTCGACCGCGTTCGGCGCCGACCCGAACACGCAGGCGTGCGCGATCGATCTGGCGCTGCCCGGCACGCTGCCGGTGCTGAACCGCGCCGCGGTCGAATGCGCGATCAAGTTCGGCCTGGCCGTGGACGCGAACATCGCTGCGCGCAGCGTGTTCGCGCGCAAGAACTACTTCTATCCGGATCTGCCGAAGGGCTACCAGATCAGCCAGTACGAGATTCCGGTCGTGCAAGGCGGGGCGCTGTCCTTCGTCGTCGTACCTAAGGACGGCGAGCCGTATGGCAAGACGGTGCGGCTGACGCGCGCGCATCTGGAGGAAGACGCCGGCAAGAGCTTGCACGAAGGCCTGCGCGGCATGAGCGGCATCGACCTTAACCGCGCCGGCACGCCGCTGCTGGAGATCGTCTCCGAACCCGAGATGCGGTCCAGCGCCGAGGCGGTGGCCTACGCCAAGGCGCTGCACGCGCTGGTCGTCTGGCTGGGCATCTGCGACGGCAACATGCAGGAAGGCAGCTTCCGCTGCGACGCCAATGTCAGCGTGCGCCGGCGCGGCGACAGCCGCTTCGGCACGCGTTGCGAGATCAAGAACCTGAACAGCTTCAAGTTCCTGCAGCAGGCAATCGACTACGAGGCAAGGCGTCAGATCGAGCTGCTCGAAGACGGCCGCAGCGTGGTGCAGGAAACGCGGCTGTTCGACCCGCAGCAGGGCGAGACGCGCTCGATGCGCGGCAAGGAAGACGCGATGGACTATCGCTACTTCCCGGATCCGGATCTGCTGCCACTGGCGATCGCGCCGGAATGGATCGAGGAGATCCGGCGCACGTTGCCGGAGCTGCCGGCGGCGCGGCGCGCGCGCTTCGTGCGCGACTACGGCCTGCCCGAGTACGACGCAGCGACGCTCACCGCGAGCAGGGCGCTGGCCGACTACTTCGAGGCCGTGGCGGCCGGTGTGGCCGACAAGAAAGCGGCGTCGAACTGGGTGATGGGCGAGTTCTCGGCGGCATTGAACGAGGCCGGCATCGAAGTCGCCGCCGCGCCAGTTTCGGCGGCGCAGCTCGCAGGGCTGATCAAGCGCGTGCTCGACGGCACGATCAACAACAAGACCGCCAAGGAAGTATTCGCTTCGCTGTGGCGGCGCGAAGCCGAGTCGGCCGACGCGGTGATCGACGCGCGCGGGTTGCGGCAGATTTCGGATGCCGGCGCGATCGAGAAAATCGTCGACGAAGTCCTGGCCGCCAACCCGAAGTCGGTCGAGGAGTTCCGCGCCGGTAAGGAAAAGGCCTTCAACGCGCTGGTGGGCCAGGCGATGAAGGCATCGCGCGGCAAGGCCAACCCGCAGCAGGTCAACGAGATCCTGCGGCGCAAACTCGGCGCAACCTGAAGGCGGCGGCCCGCATGAGCCGGGCCGTCGCGCACCCTCCGGTCTACGGCGCGGGCGGCAGCGTGAAGTCCCGTGTCGCGTCAGCCGAAGTCAGGTCGATCGGCGCCGACTGCGTCAAGTAACCGGCTGCAGAGGCTTCCAGCGTGTACTTCGCCGCGCTCGCGGCCTGCGGCGCGAACGCAAGCGGCAGCGGCGTCGCGTAGGTCGCCAACAGCGGCGCCGCCGTCGGCAGCGTCAGCGTGTAGCCGCCCGTCATGTTCGCGTTGACGTGCGCGACCTCCACCTTGGGCAGCGAACCGACTGCCTGCAACGCACGCACGCTCGGCAGCGCCGCTGCCGGTGTGACGGTACCGCTGGCGGTGCGGGTGGCGGAAGGGGGCAGCGTGATCGGCGCCGTTGAGCTGCTGATGCGCGTCGACGATCGCGGCGCGACCGGCACTGCCGCAACGACGGCCGTTGCGCGTCCCGTTGCGGTGATCGCGACGTCGTACGACGGCGAAGCCGCCGGGTCGAGGAAAGCCAGCCTGAACGCACCCGTGCTGTCGGGCGTGGTCGCGCGAACGACGGTGCCGTTGCGTTGTGCGCTGACGACGACGCCGGTCAGGGTCGGATCGACGTGGCCGACGATCTCGGCGACCGTCCGTGGCAACACCGCGATCACCGGCTTGAGCCCGTAGGTCCCATTGCCGCGGGCAACGATCGATCGGCACGCATCGAAGTCGAGCACGAGGTCGACGAGCTGGTCAGGCTGAACCGTGAACGGATGGATCAGCTTGATCCCGCTCTGCACGCCGCTCGGCGTGTCGAGTGGCTGCTCGACACCGCCGACCGGAACGACCGAGTTCGCAGGCGCACCGCCGCTGTTCGGCCGCAGGACCAGGCGCAGTTGCGTGTAGTGACCCGCGGGAAGCGGCGTGGTCCCGAGTTCCTCGAGCACGCCGTTGGTCAGACCGAGCAGATCGATCCGCCGGGCCGGATTGAGCCGAATCTCGTGCCAGCCGGCATCCATCTCACCGGCGCTGTCGCTGCGATGAACTCGAACCCGTTCGACGGTGATGTTGACCTGCTCGAAGCCGCACGCCGGCGCATCGGTCAGCGCCAGCCGCAGCGTTCCGCTGCCGACCGTCGAATCGCCACCGCACGCGACCAACAGCGCGCTCGCGGCAGCAATCAGGCCCCATCGAAAAGCGTTGTTCCGCGCCATCGTCGTTCTCCACTCACTCGCATCGGTATCGATGGGAGATCGTCCCATTCAACACGCCGACGGACAAGGACGAATGACCCGAAAGGCGGGATTTTTGGCTGAGTGGCCAACCAACGGTCAGCCCGCATGAGCGTGAGCAATCGCCAACATGACGGACGCCAATCGTGCGGACGCCGTGCGCGGCGCCGGCCAACCGGCGCGCCCGTCGACGGCGCGGCCCGCTATTGCACGGACGGGCTGCGTTGCACCGGTGTCGCACCGGCGCTGACCAGTTCGCGAAAGCGCCGGATCTCGGCGTCGTAACGCTCGTTGACGCGCGCCATGTCGGCCTTGGCGTCGGCGATGATCTTCTCCTGCGCCCGCATCATCTCGCCGTTAGCCGCCAGCGCGCGCTTCAGTTTCTCCGGCATCTCGCGCTTGACGTAGAACTCCGCTTCGTCGTCCAGCCGCTTGCGCTCGCGCTTGATCTCCTCCATGCGCTTGATCGCGCGCTCGATCAAAACCTGGCGGTCGGCCAGCGCGCGGTTGCGGGCGGCCTCGATCTCGGCTTCGTTGGCGTAGGTCTCCAGCAGCGACAGGTCGCGCCGCATCTGCGCCCGCTGCCGTTCCGCCTCTTCGATCTGGCGCTTGCGCTCCGCCTCGCGCTGCGCGCGCTGCTCGGGGGTGAGCGGCGGCTCGATCACGCGTTTGACCGAGCCGTCGGAGCGCAGCTCACGGATCGGCCGGTCGGCGCACTCGGGCGGCGGCCGGTCGGCGGTGATCGTGCGACCGCTGGCGGTCGTGCACACGTAGAGCTGGGCGCCGGCGCCGCCGCAGGCGAGCGCGAGCGCCGCCGCGCCGAGCCAGTGTTTCGCTTCAAGCCCCATAGCGCGCCCGGTAGGCAAGCATCGCCTCGCGGTGCGGCCGCAACGGCGCCGCCAGCGGCGAGTCGGAATCGAGGAACGCCATCAGGTCGTCGAGGTCGGCGATCGCCACCACCGGCATGCCGTACTGGCGCGTCACTTCCTGCGCGGCCGAGTGGGCGGACAGCGCTCCGTCGGCGCCGGCGCGTTCGCGCCGGTCCAGCGCGATCAGCACCGCCGCCGGCACCGCACCGGCCTGCCGGATCAGATCGACCGATTCGCGCACCGAGGTCCCCGCCGTGATCACGTCGTCGACGATGACAACGCGGCCGGCGAGCGGCGCGCCGACCAGCACGCCGCCCTCGCCGTGATCTTTCGCTTCCTTGCGGTTATAGGCGAAGGCGACGTCATGGCCGAGCTCGGCGAGCGCAATCGCGGTGGCGGCGGCGAGCGTGATGCCCTTGTACGCCGGCCCGAACAGCATGTCGAAGCGGACTCTGCCTTCGCGCGCCGCCGCGAGCAGCGTCTGCCCATAGAATCGCGCCAACTTGCCCAGCGTGGCGCCGCGATTGAACAGGCCGGCATTGAAGAAGTACGGCGACTTGCGGCCCGCCTTGGTGACGAACTCGCCGAACTTCAGTACGCCGGCCTGCAACGCGAACTCGATGAACTGCTGGCGCAACGGGTTCATGAAGGGCGCAAAGGTCTATCGTGTTTCGAATTATCACGCTGAACGCCAACGGCATCCGCTCGGCCGCCACCAAGGGTTTGTTCGGTTGGGTCAAGCGCGCCGACCCGGACGTGCTGTGCCTGCAGGAAGTGAAGGCCGACGAGCAAGACATCCCGGAGAAATACCGCTACCACGATAGCCTGACCAGCTACTTTTTCTGCGCGAAAAAGAAGGGATATGCCGGCACCGCTCTGTATGCGAAGAAAAAGCCGCGCCGCGTGCAGTTCGGCTTCGGGGTGGCCGAATTCGACGACGAGGGCCGCTACCTGGAAGCCGAATTCGCACACGTCACCGTGATCTCGGTGTACTTCCCTTCGGGGTCGGCCGGCCCGGAGCGGCAGGCGTCGAAATACCGCTTCTTGGACGCGTTCTTTCCCCATCTGGCGCGCCTGCGGTCGAGTGGACGCGAAGTGATCCTGTGCGGCGACGTCAACATCGCGCACCGCGAGATCGATCTGAAGAACTGGCGCTCGAACCAGAAGAACTCGGGCTTCCTGCCCGAGGAACGCGCCTGGCTGACGCGGGTGTTCGACGAACTCGGCTGGGTGGACGTGTTCCGGCGCCTCGACCCGCGTCCCGAGCAGTACACCTGGTGGAGCAACCGGGGACAGGCGTACGCGAAGAACGTCGGCTGGCGCATCGACTACCAAATTGCCACGCCGGGCATCGCCGCGAAGGCCAGGCGAGCCGACATCTACAAGGGCCGGCGCTTCTCCGATCACGCGCCGTTGATCATCGACTACACAGGGACGCTATGAACGCGGCAGAACTTATCGGGCCGGCGCGACCGCTGTGCGCGGCGCTGGTGCCGCTGTGCGCAGCGAACGGCTGTGCGCAGGTCGACGAACCGCGCGCGCCGGCGACGGCATTGAAGGTTCCCGGCGCAACGCGGGTCGACCTGCCGGACGTCCTCGGGAAACCGGTCCTCGTGGTGACGCCGGAGCTGCCGCATGATGCGCTCGCCGAGGGCGAGGCGGCGTCGTTCGAAGTCGAGTTCACGGTCGATCTGCGAGGGCGCGTGTCGACCTCCGGCGTGGTGTCGAGCACGCATCCCGCGCTCGACCGGTACGTCCTCGCCAGCCATCGGGATTGGCTGTACGCGGTCGCCACGCGGGCCGACCTGTGTGCGACGCGCCGCTTCCGGGCGCGCCAACGCATCGAAATCACCCGCCGCGACGGCAAGCTGTCCTCCGCGCTGTCCGTAGCCGAAGTGCTGGAGGTCCTGCAGCGCGTCGACCGGCCCAAGATCGACGAAGGCACTGCGCCGCGCGTTCCGAATTACCGGCGCGTGATGAACGACATCGTGTACCCAACGGCGGCCCTCCGGCAGCGAGTGGAGGGGAGGCTTGCGCTGCTGGTCGAGTTCGACGCGGACGGCCGCGTGAGCGACGCGTACCCGGTCAACGCGGCCTACGACGAGTGGGGTTTCGCGCACGCGGCGATCGCGGCTGCGCGCCGGCTGCGGATGGATCCGCCGCCGGAGGAACGCCTCATCGCGTGCCTGCCCGTGATGTTTCTCATCCGCTAGCGGCGCGTGCGCGCCGCCTCGTACAGCGGCAGCACCTTCGGCAGCGCGCCCTCGAGGTCGCGGATGCGGGTGGCGTGCGCCGGATGGGTGGACAGCAACTGCGGCGGCTGATTGCCGCCGAGTGCGGACATCTTCTTCCACACCGTGACCGCGGCGCGCGGATCGAAGCCGGCGCGCGCCGCGAGTTCGATGCCCGCCAGATCGGCATCGGTCTCGTGGCTGCGCGAGTACGGCAGCGTCACCGCCAGTTGCGCCGCCTGCGCCAGCGCCGCCGTGCCGACGTTCGAAAGCCCGAAATACGCCGCCGCCAGGTTGATGCCGACGTTCTTCAGCACGGCCTCGCTCATGCGCGCGCGGCCATGTTCGAGCGCGGCATGCGCGATCTCGTGCCCGATGATGGCGGCCAGCTCGTCGTCGGTGAGCTTGAGCCGGTCGATCAGCCCGGTGAACACCATGATCTTGCCGCCGGGCATGCAGAAGGCGTTGACCATCGGCGCGTCGATGACGTTGACTTCCCACGCCCACTGCGCAGCCTTGGCGTTGAAGCGCGTGGCGTGAGGTATCAGCCGCGCCGCGATTGCGCGCACGCGCGCCACCACCGGCTCGGACGTGTTCAGCGCGCGGCGCACCGCCGCCTGCTGCTTCAGTTGCGCATACTGCTGCGCAGCCGTTTCGTTGACCATCGATTCCGGCACCAACAGCAGGCGCGGCTTGCGCACCTGCACGCCGGTGTCCGCCGCCAGCGGCGCCGCGAGCACCGTTAGCAGCACGCAAAGCGCAAGCTTTCTAAACATCGGCCCCCCGAATCCTCGCCGCGACCCGCACCGTACACTGCCACCAAGTATGGCCGAGCTACCCGCCTCGCAAGCCTCCGGCGGCGCGCCCGCGGCGCGGCGCTGGGGCGACGCCGTGCGCGTGTACCGCGAACCGGCCGTGCTGCGCATGTTCTTCCTCGGGTTCTCGGCCGGGCTGCCGCTGCTGCTGGTGCTGGGCACGCTGTCGTTCTGGCTGCGCGAAGCCGGCGTGACGCGCACGACCATCGGCTATTTCTCGTGGGTCGGGCTGGTGTACGGAATCAAGTGGGCCTGGGCGCCGCTGGTCGACCGGATGCCGCTGCCTTGGCTGACGCGCACGTTCGGCCGTCGCCGCGGCTGGCTGCTGGCGTCGCAGGCGACGATCGCGGCCGGCCTGATCGGCATGGCGCTTGCCGATCCGCAGGCGGCGTTGTGGCCGCTGCTAGCCTGCGCGCTCGTGGTCGCCTTTGGCTCGGCCACGCAGGACATCGCGCTCGATGCCTATCGCATCGAATCGGCCGCGGTCGAAAAGCAAGGGGCGCTCGCGGCCGCCTACCAGACCGGCTACCGGCTGGCGATGATCGCGGCCGGCGGCGGTGCGATGTGGATCGCCGCGCGCGCCG
>JAKANT010000033.1 GCA_021823635.1 Pseudomonadota bacterium | reverse complement strand
CCGGGCAGCCCTCCCACTTCGGCTCGGGCAGCTTCAGCATCGCCAGCCGCTGTTTCATCTTGTCGCTCGGCGCGCCGGGTTTGGCGATCCCGGTCAGGTCGCCCTTGACGTCTGCCATGAACACCGGCACGCCGATGCGGGAGAAGCGCTCGGCCAGCACCTGCAGCGTGATCGTCTTGCCGGTGCCGGTGGCACCGGTGATGCAGCCGTGGCGGTTCGCCATCGCGGGCAGCAGCGCGAGTTCGCGGTCGTCGGTCTTGGCGATCGGCAGTGGGTCGGCCATGGGGTTCGGGAATCGGTGGTCGAGGAGTGCGCAGTTTACGGTTCGCTAGACTGCGCGGCGATTCCGTACTTTTCACGTTCGACTGCCATGGCCGGCCACTCCCGATGGGCCAACATCCAACACCGCAAGAACCGGCAGGACGCCAAGCGCGGCCAGCTCTGGACCAAGGTCATCCGTGAGGTGACGGTCGCCGCGCGCGAGGGCGGCGACCCGGCGATGAACCCGCGCCTGCGCCTGGCGCTGGACAAGGCGCGCGCCGCCAACATCCCGCGCGACACGATCGACAAGGCGATCGCGCGCGGCACCGGCAAACTCGAGGGCGCGCATTACGAGGAAGTGCGCTACGAGGGCTACGGCGTGGGTGGCGCGGCGGTGATGATCGATTGCATGACCGACAACCGCACCCGCACGGTGGCCGAAGTGCGGCACGTGCTGGCCAAGCACGGCGGCAACCTCGGCACCGACGGGTCGGTGGCGTTCAACTTCAAGCACTGCGGCCAGTTCGTGTTCGCCCCCGGGACGTCGGAGGACCGCGTGATGGAGGCGGCGCTGGAGGCGGGCGCCGAGGACGTGACCACCAACGACGACGGCTCGATCGAGGTGATCTGCGCGCCGGGCGACTTCGCCGCCGTGCAGGCGGCGCTCGCGAAGGCCGGACTGAAGCCGGAGGTGGCCGAGGTGACGATGAAGCCGCTCGCCGAGACGGTGCTGAAGGGCGAGGAGGCAGCGAAGATGCAGCGGCTACTCGACGCGCTCGAGGATCTGGACGACGTGCAGGCGGTGTACACCACCGCGTCGCTCGAATGAAGCTGCTGGTGGTAGGCGGCGGCGGCCGCGAGCATGCGCTGGCCTGGAAACTGGCGGCCTCGCCGCGCGTTTCGCGCGTGTACGTGGCGCCCGGCAACGGCGGCACGGCGCGCGACCGGCGCCTGACCAACGTCCCGATCACGGCGATCGAAGAGCTTGCGGACTTCGCCGCGCGCGAAGGCGTCGCGTTCACCGTCGTCGGCCCGGAGGCGCCACTGGCGGCCGGCATCGTCGATGTCTTTCGCGCGCGCGGCCTGCGCATCTTCGGGCCGACGCGCGAGGCGGCGCGGCTGGAGAGCTCGAAGGATTTCGCCAAGTCGTTCATGAAGCGGCACGGCATCCCGACCGCCGAGTACCGCACCTTCACCGACGCGTTCGCGGCGCGCCGTTACGTCGAGGAGCGCGGGGCGCCGATCGTGGTCAAGGCCGACGGGCTGGCGGCCGGCAAGGGCGTGGTGGTGGCACAGACGGTCGAGGAGGCCAAAGCGGCGATCGACGCCATGCTGCTCGGACAGAAGCTCGGGGCGAGCGGCGCGCGCGTGGTGATCGAAGATTTCCTCGCGGGCGAGGAAGCGAGCTTCATCGTCATCAGCGACGGCCGCCACGTGCTGGCGCTCGCCACCAGCCAGGACCACAAGCGGCTGCGCGACGGCGATGAGGGGCCGAACACCGGCGGCATGGGCGCGTACTCGCCGGCGCCGGTGGTCACGCCCGAGGTGCACGCGCGCGTGATGCGCGAGGTCGTAATGCCCACCGTCCGCGGCATGGCCGAGGACGGCCTTCCGTATACCGGTTTTCTGTACGCCGGGCTGATGATCGACGGCGACGGCGCGCCGCGTGTGCTGGAGTTCAACTGTCGGCTGGGCGACCCCGAGACGCAGCCGATCCTGATGCGATTGAAGACCGATCTGGCCGACCTGCTCGAGCACGCGATCGACGGGCGCATCGACCGGATCGACGCCGAGTGGGACCGGCGCGCGGCGCTCGGGGTCGTGATCGCTGCCGCCGGTTATCCGGACGAGCCGCGCCGCGGCGACCCGATCCTGGCGCTGCCGACCGACAGCGACGACTGCGTCACCTTCCACGCCGGCACGGCCCTGGCCGACGGCCGCCTCGTCACCGCCGGCGGCCGGGTGCTGTGCGTCACCGCGCTGGGCGACACGCTGCGCCTGGCCCACGCGCGCGCCTACGACGCCGTTGCTCAGGTGCGCTTCGATGGCATGCAGTACCGCAGCGACATCGGCCACCGGGCGCTGAAGCCGCGCGGGTGACGCTGCTGGCCGGCACTGACGGAAAAGCGAAATGGCGCAACTCAAATACACGGTCGAGCAGCACATCGCCCTGAAGCGCGTGACTTCGATCGCCGCCTCGCCCGACGGCACGTGGCTCGCGGTCGCGGTGCAGCGGCTCGACCAGGAGGGCGCGAAGTATGTCTCGGACATCTGGAAGGTACCGACCGACGGCGGCCCGGCGGTACAGCTCACGCGCGGCGACTCGAAGGACACCGCGCCGTGTTTCCGCCGCGACGGCGCGCTCGGCTTTCTGTCGAACCGCCGCCCGAACGAGCTGAAGGCCGACGAAGATGCCGACAAGCGCATGCAGGTGTGGCTGCTGCCCGCCGAGGGCGGCGAGCCGCGCCAATTGACCGACGAGCCGCTCGGCGTCGAGGCGTTCCGGTTCGCCGCCGCCGCCGACCGGCTGCTGGTGTTTGCGCCGGTGCTGCCGAACGTGGATTTCGACAAGCAGCGCGAGACGGCGGCCCGGCAGGCCAAGGGCGGCCCGAGCGCGCGCCACTTCACGCAGCAGCCGGTGCGGCACTGGGACCACTGGCTGCACCAAAATCCCGACCGGGCCAACACGCACCTGATCCTGTACGACGACGCCGGCGGCAACCGGATCGACCTGACGCCGCAGGCGACGCGCGAATTCGCGATCGAACCGGAGCTGGCGGCGAGCGACGACGGACGCTATGCGGCCGTCACCCGCCGCACGCCCGGCAAGGATCGCGTGGACGACGTCTCGATCCTGCTGTTCGATCTGCAGGCCAAGACGAGCCGCGTGCTGGCGCAGGCAGAGGCGACGACGTTCGGCGCCTTGCGCTTCTCGCCCGACGGCAAGTACCTGGCCGCAAGCCGCGGGCTGCGTTCGACGAAGGGCGTGCGCGAAACGCTGTCGGTGATCGACGTGGCGAGCGGCGCGATGCGCGATCTGGCCACCGCCTGGGACCGCTGGGCCAGCCCCGGCGCGTGGAGCGGCGACGGCCGCCGGCTGTACGTCACCGCCGACGACGAAGGCGACACGCCGGTGTTCGCGATCGACCTCGCAACCGATGCCGTGACCCGCATCAGCGCCGCGGCCGCGGGCGGCACCCACGACGACCTGACGCGGCTGCCCGATGGCCGCATCGCGTGCATCCGCTCCACGCTGCTGGATGCGCCCGAGTGCTACCTGCTGGAACCGCGCGCCGACACCGCGCCGCGGCCGCTGGCACGCCTGTCCGGCTTCACGCCGGCCGACTGGGCGCAAGTCGAGCGCGTGACGGCGCCGTCGACCGACGGCACGCCGATCCAAAGCTTCATCGTGAAACCGAAGGACGCGAACGGGCGCCTGCCGGCGCTGCTGTGGATCCACGGCGGCCCGATCGGGATGAGCGGCGACGGCTGGCACTGGCGCTGGAATCCGCTGCTGGCGGTGGCCGCCGGCTACGCCGTCGTGCAGCCCAATCCGCGCGGTTCGACCGGCTTCGGCCAGAAGTTCATCGACGGCATCTGGGGCAACGTCTGGGGCGCGCAGTGTTTCCAGGACATCATGGCCGTGGCCGATGCCATCCAGACGCGCGCCGACATCGACGGCGGCCGCATGACGGCGATGGGCGGCAGCTTTGGCGGCTACATGACCAACTGGATCGGCACCCAGACCGACCGCTTCCGCTGCCTGATCACGCACGCCAGCATCACCGGGCTGTCCACCTTCACCGGCGTCACCGACCATCCAGGCTGGTGGTACCTGGAGATGGGCGGCGAAAATCCCTACGCCAACCCGGAATCGTTCGACCGCTATTCGCCGTGGCGTTTCCTGTCGCGCTGGAAGACGCCGACGCTCGTCATCCACGGCGAACTCGATTACCGCTGCCCGATCGGCGAGGGACTGATGCTGTTCGAAGCGCTGCAGTACCACGGTGTCCCGAGCGAGCTGCTAGTGTTCCCGGACGAGAACCACTGGATACTGAAGCCGCGCAATATCGTCGCCTGGTATTCGCACGTGCTGCGATTCATCCGCGAGCACATGGGCTGAGCGCGGCACGACAGCCGCCGCGAGCTCGATCCGCGCAGCGTGCGACACCGAGAACCGATCACGAAGAACGCATGACCGAGTCCATCGACAGCGGCGCGGTGCGCGACTACCTGCTCGGCCTGCAGCAGCGCATCGTCGCCACCTTCGAGCGGCTAGACGGCAAGCCGTTCGCGCGCGACATCTGGGACAAGCCGGCGGATGCCGCGCTCGCAGGCGGCGGGATCACGTGCATCCTCGAGCAGGGCCAACTGCTCGAGCGCGGCGGCGTCGGTTTTTCGCACGTCAGCGGCCGGCGCCTGCCGCCGTCGGCCTCGGCGCAGCGGCCCGAGTTGGCCGGCCGTGGCTTCGAGGCGCTGGGCGTGTCGCTGGTTTTTCATCCGCGCAACCCGTACGTGCCGACCGTGCACATGAACGTGCGTTTCTTCGTCGCGCGCGGCGACGGCGCCGCCGACGTCTGGTGGTTCGGCGGCGGCATGGATCTGACGCCGTACTACCCCGACGAGCGCGACGTGCGGCACTTCCACGCGACCTGCAAGCGCGCGCTCGAGCCTTTCGGACCGCACCTGCATGCGCGCTTCAAGCGCTGGTGCGACGAATACTTCTTCCTCAAACACCGCAACGAGCCGCGCGGCATCGGCGGCGTCTTTTTCGACGACTTCAACGAACTGGGCTTCGATCGCAGCTTCGCGCTGACGCGCGCGGTGGGCGATGCGTTCCTCGACGCCTACGTGCCGATCGTCGAGCGCAACCGCGACCGGCCGTACGGCGAGCGCGAACGCGACTTCCAGGCGTACCGGCGCGGCCGCTACGTCGAGTTCAACCTCGTGTACGACCGCGGCACGCTGTTCGGCCTGCAATCGGGCGGACGCACCGAATCGATCCTGATGTCGCTGCCGCCCGTGGTGAAGTGGCGCTACGACTGGCGTCCCGAGCCGGGCTCGCCCGAGGCGCGGCTGTACACGGACTTCCTGCCGGCGCGCGACTGGACCGCATGAGCGCAGCGATCGGATTGCTGGGCGGAAGCTTCGATCCGGTCCACGTCGGCCATCTGCTGCTGGCGCGCGCGGCGCGCGATGCGCTGGCGCTGGCCGAGGTGCGTTTCATCCCGGCGGCGCGGCCGTGGCAGAAGGGCGAGCTCGCGCCCGCCGAGCACCGCGTCAAGATGCTGGAGCTGGCGCTGGCCGGCGAGCCGCGTTGCCTCATCGACCCGATCGAACTGCAGCGCGGCGGCGTGAGCTACACGATCGACACGCTGCGCGAACTGCGCGCGCGGTTGGCCGACACGCCGCTGGTGCTGGTGATCGGCGCCGACCAGATGCAGCGGCTCGACACCTGGCGCGAGTGGCGCGAGATCCCGCGACTCGCCCACATCGCGGTCGCGCGCCGCAACGATGCGGTGCTGACGCTGTCGTGGCTGCTGCAGGAGTTCTACAACGAGCGCTGGGCGCCGCGCCTGCCGGATGCGCCTGCCGGCAGCATCGTCGATCTGCCGATGCAGCCCTCGGACGCCTCGGCGACCGAGATCCGCGCCCTGCTGAAGCAGCCGCCCTCGGCCGAGCGCGACGCGCTGCTGGCCGCGCTGCTGCCGCCCGCGGTGCTGGACTATATTCGCGCCCATCACCTCTACGGTTGAGCGGATGGACATCCGGAAGCTGCAGCGCGTCGTCGTCGATGCGTTGCAAGACGTCAAAGCGCAGAACATCAACGTCTACAACACGGTCGGCCTGTCGGACATGTTCGACCGCGTGGTGCTCGCCTGCGGCACCTCGAACCGACAGACGCGTGCGCTCGCCTATCACGTCGCCGAGAAGGTCAAAGACGCCGGCGGCAAGGTGGTCAGCATCGAAGGAGCGGACGCGGGCGAATGGGTGCTGGTCGATCTCGGCGATCTGGTCGTGCACGTGATGCAGCCGCAGATCCGCGCCTACTACGCGCTGGAGGAAATCTGGGGCGGCAAGCCGGTCGCGCTCAAGGCGACCGTGCCGGCGGTCAAGCGCATCGCGCAGCGCACCGGCGGCGCGGCCTCCCCGCGCGCGGCAACCGATGAGCCCGCCCCGCGCAAGCCGGCGAAGAAGGCGGCAGCGACGAAGAAGGCTGGCGCGAGCAAGGCTGCCACCAAGAAGACGGCGGCGAAAAAGGCCGCCGCCAAGCGCCCGGCAGCGAAGACCTCGAACGCGAAGAAAAGCGCCGCGGCGAGCACACGGAAGCGGCGCGGCCGATCCGGCGCCCGATGAGGATCGCGATCGTGGCCGTCGGCCAGCGCCAGCCGCGCTGGGCCGACGATGCGGTCGCCGATTATCTGGACCGCTTTCCGGCCGATTGGGCCGTGCGGCTGATCGAGGTCAAACCCGAGGCCCGCGACGGCCGGCCGCTCGCGCGGCTGCTGGCGACCGAGGCTCAGCGCCTGCGCGCGGCGATTCCCGCCGGCTTCATGGTCGTCGTGCTGGATGAACGCGGCGACGAACTGACCACGCGCGAACTGGCCGAGTCGTTGCGCCGCTGGCGCGATGCGGGCGAGGCGGTGGCGTTCGTGATCGGCGGCGCCGACGGCATCGACGACGATTTCAAGCGGCGCGCCCGCCTGCGGCTGCGGCTGTCGGCGCTGACGCTGCCGCACGCGCTGGCGCGCGTGCTGCTCGCCGAACAGCTGTACCGCGCCTGGAGCATCCTCGCGGGCCACCCCTACCATCGCGACTGACGCGCCGACCGCACGACGACGATGACCGACGTCTACCTCGCTTCGCGCAGCCCACGCCGCCGAGAACTGCTCAAGCAGATCGGCGTGAAGTTCGAGACGCTGATGCTGCGGCTCGCGGCGCCGCGCGGGGCCGACGTCGACGAGGCGCAGCACGCGGGCGAATCGGCCGCCGACTACGTAGAGCGCGTGGCGCGCGCGAAAGCCGAGGTCGGCGCGCAGGCGCTGGCGCTGCGCTCGATGCTGGCAAAGCCAGTGCTTGCCGCCGACACCGTGGTGATCGTCGACGGCGAGGTGCTGGGCAAACCGGCGGATCCGCAGCAGGCGGCCGCGTTCCTGCGCCGTCTGTCCGCGCGCACGCACGAGGTACGCACGGCGGTGGCGGTCGCCCTCGGCAGCGGCAGCGCGCGGCGCATCCTGCAGGCGACCTCGGTGTCGCGGGTCACGTTCGGCGCACTGACCGAATCGCAGATCAAGCAGTACTGCGCCAGCGGCGAGCCGTACGACAAGGCCGGCGGCTACGCGATCCAGGGTCTGGCGGCGGTGTTCGTCGAGCGCCTGGAGGGCAGCTACTCGGGCGTGATGGGCCTGCCGCTGTTCGAAACGGCACGGCTGCTGCGCGCTGTCGGCGTGCCGGTGCTGTGATGCGCGTGCCGCCGACCACGATTGCGCACGGCCGGCATGCCGCCGCGCCCGTGTGAAGGCGATGGAAGACGTCCTGATCAACATCACCCCACAGGAGACGCGCGTCGCGGTGCTCGCCGCCGGCGTGGTGCAGGAGCTGCACGTCGAGCGCGCGGCCTCGCGCGGGCTGGTCGGCAACGTGTACCTCGGGCGGGTGGCGCGCGTGCTGCCCGGGATGCAGTCGGCCTTCGTCGACATCGGCCTGGAGCGCGCGGCTTTCCTGCACGTGGCCGATATCTGGGAGACGCGCCAGTCCGGGCAGGACAAGCCGCCGCCGATCGAGCGCCTGGTGCACGAAGGCGATGCGCTGCTGGTGCAGGTTGTGAAGGACCCGATCGGCACCAAGGGCGCGCGGCTTTCGACCCAGATCTCGCTCGCCGGCCGCCTGCTCGTGTACCTGCCGCACGATCCTCACATCGGCGTGTCGCAACGGATCGAAGACGAAGCCGAGCGCGCGCATCTGCGCGAGCTGCTGCAGCGGCTGGTGCCGGCCGACGAAAAAGGCGGCTATATCGTGCGCACCAGCGCCGAGGACGCCGCCGAGGCCGACATCGCGGCCGACTTGGCCTACCTGCGCAAGCGCTGGCAGGAGATCGCCGAGGCGGCAAAAAAGGTGCCGGCGCCCTCGCTGCTGTACCAGGAGCTGTCGCTGGCGCAGCGCGTGCTGCGCGACGTGGTGACCGAGCAGACGCAGACGGTGCAGATCGATTCGCGCGAAAACTTCCTCGCGCTGCAGGCCTTCGCCAACCAGTACGTGCCGCAAGTGGCGGGCAAGCTGGTGCACTACTCGGGCGAGCGCCCGCTGTTCGACCTGTACCAGATCGACGACGAGATCGAGAAGGCGCTGGCGCGCCGCGTCGACCTGAAGAGCGGCGGCTACCTGATCATCGACCAGACCGAGGCGATGACGACGATCGATGTGAACACCGGCGGCTTCGTCGGCACGCGCAGCCTCGATGACACGATCTTCAAGACCAATCTGGAGGCGGCGCACGCGATCGCGCGCCAGTTACGGCTGCGCAATCTGGGCGGCATCATCGTGATCGACTTCATCGACATGATGAACCCCGAGCACCGCGACGCCGTGCTGGCCGAATTCAGGAAGGCGCTGGCGCGCGACCGCACGCGCATGACCGTGTCCGGCTTCACCGCGCTCGGGCTGGTGGAGATGACGCGCAAGCGCACGCGCGAGTCGCTCGCGCACGTGCTGTGCGAGCCGTGCCCGGTGTGCGGCGGCCGCGGCGAACTGAAGACCGCGCGCACCGTGTGTTACGAGATCCTGCGCGAGATCCTGCGCGAGGCGCGCCAGTTCGGCCAGGCCGGACAGTCGGTGCGCGAGTTCCGCATCCTCGCCTCGCAGCCGGTGATCGACCTGTTCCTCGAGGAAGAGTCGCAGTCGCTGGCGATGCTGTCGGACTTCATCGGACGGCCCATCAGCATGCAGGTCGAGTCGGCCTATCACCAGGAGCAGTACGACGTCGTACTGATGTAGCCGGCGCGTTCAGCGCCGCGCCGAGCCCCGTGTACCGAACGCCAGCAACGGGGCGGCCAAAATACCCTGCACGACGGCGGTGGCGCCGTACAGCACCGCTGCCGCGGTACCGAGCGCGGCCGGGGCGCCGACGAGCGGAAATGCCACCGCGGCC
>JAKANT010000032.1 GCA_021823635.1 Pseudomonadota bacterium | reverse complement strand
GCGGCAGGAACAACAGCGGCGCCATCATTTGCTGCTCGTATTCGAGCGCGAGCGCGAACGGGCGCGCGATGCGCATCGCGCCCTGCACCCATTCGGTGCCGAAGTGCAAGTAGCGCATGCCGTCGGACTCGGAGATCGTCACGCGCGGCGCCACCGCGCGCTGCCCGCGCGGCGGCCGCCGCGCACGAGCCTCAGCGCGCGCGCGCACCGTGCACGGGTTCGACCGACATGCGCTGCAGTTCCTCCATCATGTCGCGCAGCGCGCGGTCGAACAGCGGCACGCCCTCGGCCGGCGCGATGCGGCCGTCGCGCAAGTACTGCCGCAGCGTGGCCGGCGTCAGCGAGTGCGTTTTCTTTCCCAGCCCGGAGGCGAACAGATACAGCGCGCGCCGCGGCGTAAACCATCGCAGTTGCACGCGTTCGGTCGCCTCGCCGACCTTGAGGTCGAACCAGTCGCCGCGCTTGAACGACGCGATGCGACGGTCGAGCTCGGCGTCGTCGCCGAGTGCAATGACCTGCTCGGCCGTCAGGTAGTCGACGTCGACGTGATGCGCGGCGATCGCCTGCTTGACCATCTCGTCGGGGATCGTCATCTCGCCGATGTCGGGCGGCGGCGTCTCGCCGGCCGCGATCCTCAAACCGTCCAGCTTGATGCGCAGGGTGCTGGGCTCGAAGGGCGGCGGTGCGTGCGCGCCGTGCGCAAGTTCCAGCGCTTTGACCGCCTGCGCGTGCGAATTCATCAGCTTGCCGAAGAACTCCTGCATCCTGGCCTGCGGCCAGTCGATCAACGTCAGCCCGTCACGCAGCGCCGCCAGCACCGGCGGGATCGTCGTCACCAGCTTCTTGCGGTCTTCCGGGTTGATCTTCGGCTGCACGCTCCACACCAGGTCGGGCACGATCGACAGATACTTGCGCATCAGACCGGGGTCGGTCTTCTCGCGCAATGACGCCGCCACCAGCACGCGCGACCAGGTTTCGAGCAAAAACTCGCGCAGGTACGACTCCAACAGCACGCCGTCGAACGCGCTGCGGATCTTGATCGTGGCATTGATCGCCAGCACCTCGCGCTCTTCGGCCTCGGCCAACGCCCGCTTGGCGCGCGCCACCGGATCGTCGTCGCGTGTGTTCTCGTCCAGCAGATACTTCTCGAAGCCCTCCAGCGCGCGCTGAAACGGCGCCAGCCCCTCATCGGTGGCGGCCAGCACCGTATGCACCGCTTTCTGCACTTCGGCCAGGTAGCGCTGGTTGTGCTCGCCTTCCGGCGTCCAGCCCACCGAGGTGGCGGCGATGCGGTCCAGCAGTTCGCGCGCCGGCTGGTGCGGCGACACGAACAGCTCCGGATCGGTCAGCGCGACCTTGATCAGCGGAAACTGCAGCCGCTGCAGCAGTTCCTTGATCCGCGCCGGCACGTGCTTGTCCTGGTTGATGCGGTCGAACAGCAGGCCGACGATTTCGATCGTCAGCTTGTCGATCTGCTTGGTCGCCCTGTCGGTGAGCTTGGCGCGCAACCGCACCGGGTCGACCGCCAGATCGGGCGCCGGCTGGCCTTGCTGGACGGCGGCCACCGCGATCGCGCCCAGGCGTTGCGCTTCGTTCAGCGCCGCCAACAGACCAGGATCGATCAGCACGGCGCCGGCCGCGGCCGCACCGGCGGCTGCCGTACCGGCGGCGGGAATCGCGCTGGCCGAAGCGGTGCCACCGATGGTCGGCGCCGGCGCATAGCGGCCCGCGGGCCCCTGTGGCGCAATCGGCACGCCGATCGGCACCGGCTGCGCCACCAGTTGCATGCGCTGATATAGCGCGTTGAGCATCTGCTCGGCCGAAAAGCCGGTCACGAAGCGCATGCCCGTGGCGCCGGGTCCCGCCGTCACCATGCCGGCGCCGACGGTGGCGCCGAACGGGCCGGCCATCGTGTTGCGCGCACCGCCGACGGTCTCGCGTGCCGACATCACTTCGGCGCTGATGCCCTGGCTGGCCAGGTGGCGGTCCACGGCGGCATAGGCGGCCGCCGCCGGCGCGACCAGCGCGGTATCGAAGCGCTTGGTCAAACGCAGCAGGTCGGCCTTGGCCACCCCGATGCGCTCCAGCCCGAGATAGATGGCGCGAAAGAACACCACCGGCCGGAACGGGTTTTCGGCATCGCGTATTTCGGCCTCGCGCACCAGGTTGGCGAGCCGCCGTTTGACGCTGGTGAACTCGTCGTCGCACGCGTTGCGCAGCCGCGCCGAGGCGCGCTCCATCAGCGTGGAGAACTCCATCTCGCCGTACTCGACCAGGCTGAGCGCTTTCTTGCCGGCGCTGCGTTCGCTGCCCGGCCCCGCGCAGAAGTCGGCGACGAACTGCTTGAACTCGGTGTGCAGCGATTCGGAGAACGCCTGCAGGAACGCCTTGTCGCGCGACAGGATCAGCTTGGCCGGCTTCGCTTCGTCCTCGTCGTCGGACTTGGCCAGCGGACCGAGCGCCTCCAACAGGATGTCGGCAAACCTCGGTTCGATCGCATTGCGGATCGGCGTCCAGCAGTCCTCCAGCAAGCGCCGCGCGCCCGGCCGACGCGACACCATCGGCGCGCCCGGCGGAACCGTCGCGCCGAGCAATGAAAGCAGATCCGAACTCATCTCGGCCCGTGCGATTGGATAGGCGCATTGTGCCGCACGCTGCCGGCCCGGCACGCAACGTGCAGGCGCCCGCAACCGGATTATCGCGTCGATGCGTGGTGCGCGCGGGCGCCGCCGGCGCGCCGGCGGTCGGCCAGGGCGCGCCGCCAGAGGGAGATCTTTTCGGCCAACGTGCGCGACGCGTGCGCCGGACTGCTGGAGGGGACGACCTCGGTAATGAATCCAGCCGCCCGGAAGCGCGCCTCGAACGTCGCGGCACGGCCGCCGTTGAAGATCACGCGCGTCAGCTTGGGCGCCAGCCGGCGCAGGTGGCCGAAGTCGTTGGCGCGCGCATTGCGGATCGCGCTGTCCGCGCTGCCTTCGCGCTCGCAGGCATCGATCACGTCCCAGATGCCGATGCGGTGCGCGCGCTCGCGCGCCAGCCGTGCCTCGTACGGCAGCTCGGCGAGCGGCTCGCCGAGCACCTGCCCGAGGATGTGCCAGAACTGGTTGCGCGGATGCGCGTAATACTGACCGGCCGCCAGCGACGCCTCGCTCGGAAAGCTGCCAAGGATCAGCGTCTCGACGCCGGCGTCGATCACCGGCGGAAAGCCGCGCAGACGGCCGCGCTTCGTGTCACTTCTTCGCCGCGGCATCGAGCAGCAGCTCGTTGACGCGCCGCACGAACGCCGCCGGATCGTCCAGCTGTCCGCCCTCGGCCAGTTGCGCCTGCTCGAACAGCAGCTGCGCCCAGTCGGCGAGCTTGGCTTCTTCGAACTGCAGCCGCTGCACCAGCGGATGCTGCGGGTTCAGCTCCAGGATCGGCGGCGTGGCCGCCACCTTCTGGCCGGCCGCCTTCAGCAACCGCTGCAGGTGCCCGCTCATCGCGTCGCGGTCCACCACCAGACACGCCGGCGAATCGGTCAGCCGCAGCGTGACGCGCACGTCCTTGACCCTGTCGCCGAGCGCAGCCTTGACCTTCGCCACCAGGTCTTTGTACTCGTCGGCGACCTTCTGCTGCTGCTCCTTCTCGGCCGCATCGGCCAATTCGCCCAGGTCCAGGTCGCCTTTGGCCACCGACGTCAGCGGCTTGCCGTCGAATTCGGTCAGGAACGTCAGCATCCACTCGTCGATGCGGTCGGTCAGCAGCAGGACCTCGACCCCTTTCTTGCGGAACACCTCCAAGTGCGGCGAGCTGCGCGCCGCCTCCAACGTGTCGGCGGTGACGTAATAGATCGCCTTCTGACCGGTCTTCATGCGGGCGACGTAGTCGGCCAGCGACACGGTCGGTTTGCCTTCGCTCGCGGTGGAGACGAAGCGCAGCAGCTTGGCGATGCGCTCGCGGTTGGCGGAATCCTCGCCGATACCTTCCTTCAGCACCTGGCCGAATTCGGCCCAAAACTTGGCGTAGTCTTCTTGGCGAGTTTCCGCCAGCTCCTCGAGCAGGCCGAGCACGCGCTTGGTCGAGCCTTCGCGGATCGCCTTGACGTCGCGCGACTCCTGCAGGATTTCGCGGCTGACGTTCAGCGGCAGGTCGTTGGAGTCGATCACGCCGCGCACGAAGCGCAGGTACGCCGGCATCAACTGTTCGGCGTCGTCCATGATGAACACGCGCCGCACGTACAGCTTGACGCCGTGGCGCTGGTGGCGGTCCCAGATGTCGAACGGCGCGCGCGCCGGGATGTACAGCAACTGAATGTACTCGGTGCGTCCTTCGACGCGGTTGTGCGTCCACGCCAACGGATCGCCGAAGTCGTGCGCGACGTGTTTGTAGAACTCCTTGTACTGCTCGTCGGTGATTTCGCTTTTCGGCCGTGCCCACAGCGCATTGGCCTGGTTGACCGTTTCTTCCTCGTCGGTCGGCACAAATTCGTTCTTGTCCTTGTCCCACCGCTCCTTCTTCATCCGGATCGGTGTCGCGATGTGATCGGAGTACTTCTTCAGGATCTCGGTCAGCTTCCAGCGCGACAGCAGCTCGTCTTCGCCTTCCTTCAAGTGCAGGATCACGTCGGTGCCGCGCTCGGCCCGGCTGGCCGGCTCGACCGTAAACTCGCCGCTGCCGTCGCTTTCCCACTTGACGGCCGACTCCGCCGGCAGCCCCGCGCGGCGCGAGATCACGGTCACGCGGTCGGCGACGATGAAGCTAGAGTAGAAGCCGACGCCGAACTGGCCGATCAATTGCGCGTCTTTCTGCTGGTCGCCGGTCAGTTGCGCGAAGAATTCGCGCGTGCCGCTCTTCGCGATCGTGCCGAGGTGCTGGATCGCCTCCTCGCGCGTCATGCCGATGCCGTTGTCCGACACCGTGATCGTGCGCGCCGCCTTGTCGAAGCCGACGCGGATCACGAAATCCTTGCCGCCTTCCAGCAGTTCCGGCTTGGCGATCGCCTCGAAGCGCAGCTTGTCGCACGCATCCGATGCGTTGCTGACCAGCTCCCGCAGAAAGATCTCCTTGTTCGAATACAGCGAATGCACCATCAGGTGCAGCAGCTGCTTGACTTCGGCCTGGAATCCCAGCGTCTCTTTCTGTGCTCCCATCGATGATCCTCCGCTACTGTCGCATCGGCGCCGCGCGACGATGGGGGCGGCCGGCCCGATTTTCAAGCGCACGGTTGCCAGCCGCGCGGCGCTACGGCAACATCGCCCGCCGCCAACCCAAGCCCGACCGCGGCGATGAGCCGAACCAGCGTTTTACCGATCACGATCCACTTCGGCGACTGCGACCCCGCCGGCATCGTCTTTTACCCGAACTTCCTGCGCTGGATGGACGCCGCCTCCGCCCATTTCTTCTTCAGTTGCGGCGTGCCGCCATGGCGCGAGCTGCAACGCACGCGCGGCATCATCGGCACGCCGCTGCTGGAGGTCAACGTCCGCTTCGTCAAGGCCGCCACCTACGCCGAGACGGTCGAAGTGCACACGCGCGTCGAAGAGTGGCGCGCCAAAGTGTTCGTGCAGCACCACGCGATCAAGCGCGGCGACGAGCTGTTGTGCGAAGGCCGCGAGACGCGCGCCTTCGTTGTGCGCGACGCGGACACCGGCCGCCTGCGCTCGGTGCCGATCCCCGAAGATATCCGGCAGCTTTGCGAATGACGCCCTGCGCGCAAATGCCAGCGGCGTCAGCAGCGGCGAGCGCCGGCTTCGTTACGCCCGACGCCGACCGGTAAACGCCGATGGACGCCTCGATCGCCGCCATCCTGCTGCTCGACGGCGTGACCAACGGCGCCGTGTACGCGCTGCTGGCGCTGGCGCTGGTGATGGTGTTCGCGGTCACCCGCGTGATCTTCATCCCTCAGGGCGAGTTCGTCGCCTTCGGTACGCTGACGCTCGGCATGCTGCAGGCGGGCCAGGTGCCGGGCACCGTCTGGCTGCTGGCCGTGATGGCGGCCGCGGTCGCCGTGCTGGACGCCGCGGCCGACCTACGGCGCGGCGCCCCCGGCGTGCGGGTGCTCGGCCGCGCCGCGGCCACACTCGCCGCGCCGCTGGCGGTGTGCGCATTCGCGTGGTGGATCGCGCCCGCCAAGCCGGCGCTGCCGCTGGCGGTGCTGCTGACGCTGGCGCTGGTGACACCGATGGGCCCGCTGCTGTACCGGCTCGGCTACCAGTCGCTCGCCGACGCCAGCGTGCTGGTGCTGCTGATCGTGTCGGTCGGCGTGCACTTCGCGCTGACCGGCCTGGGTCTTCTGTTCTTCGGCGCCGAGGGTTACCGTACGCCGCCGTTCTGGGACGCGCGCTTCGTCGTCGGAGCGCTTACGCTGTCCGGGCAGACTGTGATCGTATTCGCCGCGTCGATCGCGCTGATCCTGGCGCTGTGGCTGTTTTTCGGCCGTACGCTGACCGGCAAGGCGCTCGCCGCCACCGCAGTCAATCGCACCGGTGCCCGCCTGATGGGGATCTCCACCGCGGGCGCCGGCCGCATTTCGTTCACGATGGCCGCCTTCATCGGGGCGCTGTCCGGCCTGCTGATCGGCCCCACCACCACCGTCTACTACGACAGCGGCTTTCTGATCGGGCTGAAGGGTTTCGTCGCCGCGGTGTTCGCCGGCTTGGCCAGCTACCCGCTGGCGGCGGTCGGCGCAATCGGGGTCGGCATCCTCGAGTCGTTCGGCTCGTTCTGGGCCAGCGCCTTCAAGGAGGTGATCGTCTTCACCGCGATCCTGCCGGTGCTGCTGTGGCGGTCGCTGATCGACCGCCACGTCGAAGAAGAGTGAAATGAGCGCGCGCACGCTGGCCGCGGTCGCCTTCTTCGCCGCGTTGTTCGCGGCTCCGCAGTTGCCGGTGCCCGAGTTCTGGATCACGCAGCTGAATTACATCGGGCTGTACGCGATCGTCGCCATTGGGCTGGTGCTGCTGACCGGCGTGGCGGGGCTGACCTCGTTCGGGCAGGCGGCGTTCGTCGCGATCGGCGCCTACACCACCGCATTGCTGACCGTGCATCAGATCGCCTCGCCCTGGACGGCGCTCGTGATCGGCGTGCTACTGACTGCCGCCAGCGCCCTGCTGCTGGGCGCGCTCACCCTGCTTCTGTCCGGTCATTACCTGCCGCTGGCGACGATCGCCTGGGGGCTGTCGCTGAACTACCTGATGGCGAACCTCGATTTTCTCGGCAAGTACGACGGCATCCTCGGCGTGCCGGCGCTGGCCGCGTTCGGCGTCACGTTGCACGAGGGACGCACGCAGTTCTACTTGATCTGGGGCATCGCGATCGCCGCCGCGTTCGCGGCGCTGAACCTGCTCGACTCGCGCCCGGGCCGCGCGATCCGTGCGCTGCGCGGCGGCACGGTGATGGCCGAAGCGATGGGCGTGTCGACGTTCCGTTACAAAGTGATCGTGTTCGTGCTGGCCGCGATCCTGGCCGCGATCTCTGGCTGGCTGTTCGCGCACTTCCAGCGCACGGTCAACCCGACGCCGTTCGGCCTGAAGATGGGCATCGAGTACCTGCTGATGGCGGTGGTCGGAGGTGTGGGTCACGTCTGGGGCGCGTTCACCGGCGCAGCGGTGGTCAAGCTCGCCGAAGACCAGCTTCAGGCCTGGCTGCCGAAACTGGTCGGTGCCAGCGGCAATTTCGAGATCATCGTGTTCGGGCTGGCGCTGGTCCTGACCCTGCGCTACGCGCCGCAGGGCCTTTGGCCGCACATCGCCGCCCGGTTGCCGCCGCGCGTGCGCGGCAACGACTGGGCCGGCGCGGCGGCGCTCGCGGTTCGCGACAAGCCGCCGCGCGGCGAAGTGCTGCTCGAAGTGGCGGCGGCGCGCAAGGCGTTCGGCGGCCTGGTGGCGGTCAACGACGTCAGTTTTCGTCTGCACGCCGGCGAGATCCTCGGTCTGATCGGACCGAACGGCGCCGGCAAGACGACGCTGTTCAATCTCGTGTCCGGCGTGCTGCCACTGACCGCCGGCGAAGTGCGTTTTCGCGGCGAGCGCATCGACGGCCTCGGTTCGCGCCGCATTGCCGCGCGCGGGCTGGCGCGCACGTTCCAGCACGTCAGGCTGGTGCCCGACATGACCGTGCTGGAAAACGTGGCGCTCGGCGGCCACCGGCGCGCGCGCGCGGGCACGCTGGCCGCGATGCTGCGGCTGGATCGCGGCGAAGAGCGGCGCCTGCTCGCCGAAGCGGCCCGGCAGCTCGAACGCATCGGCATGCGCGATCGCATGCACGAGCTGGCCGGCAACCTGCCGCTCGGCCCGCAGCGGCTGGTGGAAATCGCGCGCGCGCTGGCGACCGATCCGGTGCTGCTGTTGCTCGATGAACCGGCCGCCGGCCTGCGGCTGCGCGAGAAACAGGCGCTGGCCGACGTGCTGCGCCAGTTGCGGGCCGAGGGACTGTCGATCCTGCTGGTCGAGCACGACATGGACTTCGTGATGGGGCTGACCGACCGCATCGTCGTGATGGAGTTCGGCACCAAGCTGATGGAAGGCACGCCGGCCGAAGTGCAGGCAAGCCCCGCGGTGCGCGCCGCCTATCTCGGCACCGAGCATTGAGAAGCCGTGAAGAAATCGTCGCGAGCGCCACGAGGTTGCGCCGAGCAGCGGAGGCGTATGGGCGATACGTTGAGCACCGCAGGCGCAAGATCGGGGCGCGCAGTAGATTCATTCACGGCTTCTGAGCGATGACGACCGAACTGCTCGAAGTGCGCGACCTGCACGCCGGCTACGGCAAGGCCGAAGTGCTGGCCGGCATCAACCTGCGCGCGCACGCCGGCAGCGTGGTGACGGTGATCGGACCGAACGGCGCCGGAAAGTCCACGCTGTTGAACGCGATCATGGGTCTGCTGCCGGCGCGCGGGCATCTGTTCTACGACGGGGTGGACCTTGCGCGCGAAGCGCTGGAGACGCGCGTGATGCGCGGCATCGCACTGGTGCCGGAGCGGCGCGAGCTTTTCGCGTCGATGCCGGTCGAAGACAACCTGGTGCTCGGCGCCTACCGACGCTTTCGGCGGCGCGAGCGCACTTGGCGCGACGAACTGGACAACGTCTACGCGCTGTTCCCGCGCCTGCGCGAACGGCGCGCGCAACTGGCCGGCACGCTGTCGGGCGGCGAGCGGCAGATGCTGGCGATCGGCCGCGCGCTGATGGGCAAGCCGAAACTGCTGCTGCTGGACGAGCCGAGCCTGGGACTGGCGCCGCTGATCGTGCGCGACATTTTCGAGGTGATCGGCCGCCTACGCGCCACCGGCGTAACGATCCTGCTGGTCGAGCAGAACGCGCGCGCCGCGCTCGAGGTGGCCGATTACGGCTACGTGCTGGAGACCGGCGCGATCACGCTGCAGGGGCCGGCGCGCGGACTGGCGGACGACGCGCGCATCGTCGAGTCCTACCTGGGCGCGCGGCGCGAAAACCCGGGTGATGCGCAACCCCACACGCCCCGATGACCGGCAAAGGTGCGCCGTGCTTTGCAGCGCGCCGGCCGGCGGCGACGTCGAGATCGACCGGCACA
>JAKANT010000031.1 GCA_021823635.1 Pseudomonadota bacterium | reverse complement strand
ACCCGTCGTCGGCGCTGCTGGAGGTGCTCGATCCGGAGCAGAACCATACGTTCGTCGATCACTATGTCGAGGTCGATTACGACCTGTCGGACGTGATGTTCGTCGCCACCGCCAACACGATGAACATTCCGCCGCCGTTGCTGGACAGGATGGAAGTGATTCGTCTGTCCGGCTATACGGAAGACGAGAAAGTCAACATCGCGATGCGCCATCTGCTGCCCAAGCAGATGAAGAACAACGGCGTCAAGAAGGACGAGCTGGAGATCAGCGACGCCGCCGTGCGCGACATCATCCGTTACTACACGCGCGAAGCCGGGGTGCGGGCACTCGAGCGCGAGCTGTCCAAGATCTGCCGCAAGGTGGTCAAGAACGCCCTGCTGAAGAAAGGTAACAAGGAAAGGATCAAGACCCGCGTCACGCCGCGCAATCTCGACAAGTTTCTCGGCGTGCGTCGCTACACGTTCGGCGTGGCCGAGAAAGAAGCGCAGGTCGGACAGGTCACCGGCTTGGCATGGACCGAGGTCGGCGGCGAACTGCTGACGATCGAGGCCGCGGTCATGCCCGGCAAGGGCAACATCCTGCGCACCGGTTCGCTCGGCGACGTGATGAAGGAGTCGGTCGAGGCGGCGCGTTCGGTCGTGCGCAGCCGGGCGCGGCGGCTCGGCATCCGCGACGAAGCGTTCGAAAAGTACGACTTGCACATCCATCTGCCGGAGGGCGCGACGCCGAAGGACGGACCGAGCGCGGGCATCGCGATCACGACCGCGGTGGTGTCGACCTTGACCGGCATCCCGGTGCGGCCCGACGTGGCGATGACCGGCGAGATCACGCTGCGTGGCGAAGTGCTATCGATCGGCGGACTGAAAGAGAAACTGCTGGCGGCACTGCGCGGCGGCATCAAGACCGTGCTGATCCCGGAAGACAACGTGAAGGACCTGGCCGAGATCCCGGACATGGTTAAAAGTCGCCTCGAAATCGTTCCGGTCAAGTGGATCGACAAGGTGCTCGAAATCGCGTTGACGCGGCAGCCGGTGCCGCTCGAAGAGGGCGAGCTCGCGCCGGCTCCGGTGGCCGCGCCCGCCAGCGCACCGCAGCCGAGCGGATTGATCACGCACTGAAGACGCGGCCGGCGTGTGCGAGCGAAAGGCGACTGCGCCGCGAGGATCGCCGTTGTGCGTTACTCGTTTCGTCGCTTGACAGTGACGGGGGCGCGCGGTTGAATACCCATCGCTGGTGCCTCTGACGACGCGACGCTTCCGCAGTGGCTGTTTCGCGCTGCCGATGCGCTCTCCCGACCAAACAAACGACACCAGACCAAAGAGGGGGTTTCAGTGAACAAGACCGAGTTGATCGAACACATTGCCAAGCAGGCTGACATTTCGAAGGCCGCAGCGGGGCGGGCGCTCGAAGCGTTGGTCGGCGGCATACGCGCCTCGCTCAAGAAAGGCAACTCGGTCACTTTGGTCGGCTTCGGCACCTTTGCCGTCGGTCGGCGCGCGGCTCGCGTCGGACGTAATCCGCGCACCGGCGCTTCGATCAAGATCAAAGCGGCGAGGGTTCCTAAGTTTCGTCCTGGCAAGGCGCTGAAGGATTCGTTAAACTAGCGCCACTTCTTGGCGGTGTTCGTTGCCGGGGTGTTTAGCTCAGTCGGTAGAGCGGCGCCCTTACAAGGCGTAGGTCGGGAGTTCGAACCTCTCAACACCCACCAACTGCGCCGGCCGCCAGGAGCAGTGTCGTCGGGGAGTGGTAGTTCAGTCGGTTAGAATACCGGCCTGTCACGCCGGGGGTCGCGGGTTCGAGTCCCGTCCACTCCGCCACAGACTGACAACGCGGCAAAAAGGCGAACCGGGTTCGCCTTTTTTGTTGTCCAATCGCGCGCCGTGCGCAGGTGCCTTCCATGTTCGACTCGATCCGCTCGCACCGCCGCTGGTTGATGATCTTCCTGCTGGTGCTGGTGTTCCCGTCGTTCGTCTTCTTTGGAGTCCAGGGCTACAACCAGTTCGTGCGCTCAGAGCGTGCGGTAGCGCGCGTCGCCGGGCAATCGATCACGCCGGAGGAATTCGACGCCGCGCAGAGAAACCGACTCGAACAATTGCGCCGCATGTTCGGACAAAACTTCGACCCGAAGGCGTTCGATACGCAGGCGGCGCGAGCGGCAACCCTGGACGCGCTGGTTGCGGAGAAGGCTCTGGCCGCCGAGACCCAGCGCGCGCACGTCATCGTGACGGCCGAGCGCTTGCGCGAAGTGATCGCCGCGGTGCCGGCGTTTCAGCAGGACGGCAGGTTCAGCTACGAGCGCTACAAGACGCTGCTGGCGGCGCAAGGGCAGAGCGAACAGTCGTTCGAGAGCGGGGTACGCGCCGATCTCGTGCAGCAGACACTCTTGCGCGCGGTCGCCGACTCGGCGTTCGCTCCGCGCGAACTGATCGAGCGGCTGCACCGACTGGCGGAGGAAGAGCGCGAGATTCGTGAGTTGCGTTTCCGCCCCGACGACTTCGTGCGGCAGGTGAAGATAGGCGACGAACAGATCGCGGCCTACTACGCAGCCAACCGGACCGAGTTCGAAACGCCTGAAAGCGTGCGCGCCGAGTACGCCGTGCTCACGCTCGACGAGGTGGCCGCCCAGATCGTCGTCCCGGAATCCGAACTGCGCGCCTACTACGAGCAGAACCAGTCGCGCTACGGGCAGGCGGAGCAACGGCGCGCCAGCCATATCCTGTTCACCGTCGGGGCGTCCGGCAGCGCGCCGGACAAAGAGGGAGCACGCAAACTGGCCGAGCAGACGCTGGCGCGCTTGCGGGCCAATCCGGGGGAGTTCGCCAAGCTGGCGAAAGAGCTCTCGAAGGATCCTGGCTCGGCCGCCAACGGCGGCGATCTCGGCTTCTTTGGCCGCAACATGATGGTCAAACCGTTCGAAGAGGCGGTCTTCAATCTGAAGGAAGGCGAACTGAGCGATGTCGTCGAAACGGATTTCGGGTTTCACGTCATTCGCCTGACCGCGATCAAGCCGGCGCAAGTCAGACCGTTCGAGGAGGTGCGCGCCGAGATCGAGCGCGAGATTCGCCGGCAGCAGGCGCAGAAGAAGTTTGCCGAGGCGGCGGAGACCTTCACCAACACGGTATACGAGCAGGCCGACAGTCTGCAGCCGGCCGCCGACAAGCTGAAACTGAAGGTGCAGGTGATCGAAGGCCTGACGCGCCAGGGCGTTCCCGCGCGAGCCGGGGCGCCGCAGGTGTTCACGCCGCGCGTGATCGAGGCGTTGTTCTCGGCCGATTCGTTGAAGAATCGGCGCAACACGGAGGCGATCGAGGTCGGGGCGAACACCCTGGTCGCGGCGCGCGTGCTGGAGCACCGCCCGGCCCAGTTGCGCCCGCTCGAGGAAGTGCGCGAGCAGATTCGTTCCCGCCTGGAGCGCAGCGAGGCAGCGCGGCTGGCGCGGGAAGCGGCAACGAAGAAGCTGGCGGAGCTGAAAGCCAAGCCGGATTCGACCGGTTTCGACAAGCCGCGCACTGTGTCGCGCAACAACCCGGACGGATTGCCTGCGGCAGCGCTGAAGGCGGTGATGCAGGTGCCGGCAGAAAAGCTACCGGCATTCGTTGATGCCGAACTGGATGGCGGCGCGTACGGCGTGTTCCAAGTCGTCAGTACGCGCATGCCGGCGCAGGTCGATGCGGCGCGGCGCGAGCAGCTCGCGCGAGCATGGCAGCAGACGATCGGCGCCGGTGACGACGCCGCCTACCTCGAAGCACTGAAGAAGAAATACAAGGCCGAGATACTGGCGCCCGAGATGAAGCGTGCCGCCGCCGACGTCAAGTGACGGCCCCACGGGGCACGCAGCCTCGCGCCGGGTTGGGACTGCGCGCACAGGCGCGCGTGGCTGTGCGGCAGGCGCGGCCTCAAGCGGCGGCGCGCTGGGCTTCCAACAATTCACGCGCCGCCGCGGCGTACGCGGCGGGCGCGCGACTCGGCAGCCGCAGCACACGCGCCTGCCCCGCGCGGATGAAATTGCGGGCGATCGAGTTCTGGTAGGCCGGATCGTAGTGCTCGACCAACAGCCGCTCGACGAGCTGCTCCCACTGGCCGCCGGCGGCGAGCGCTTTCCACTGCGCGATGCGTTGCGCGCCGTGCAGCGCTCGCAGGCAGTCGAGCTGAGCGGCCAGTTCGTCCGGCCGCTGCTCGAAGTGGCGGTATTCGTCGCGTAGCAGCGCCACGCGTTCACCGAGCGGCAGCTCGAGGCGAATGCACTCGGACTGCCGGATCGCCGCAAGCAGGGCGTCCGGCAGGCGCAAGTTGCCGACCTTGCGGCTTTCTGACTCGACGAACACCGGTGCTCGAGGGCTGAAGCCGCGCAGTGCATCCCAGATGCGCGATTCGAACATCTTTTGCGACGGCTGCGGCTGGCTGGGCAGGCCGCCCAGCACGGAGCCACGGTGATGTGCCATCGCTTCGAGGTCGAGCACCTGCGCGCCGGCCGCAGCCAGATGCTGCAGTAACCGGCTCTTACCGCTGCCGGTGGTGCCGCAGATCACTCGAAACTCGAAACGCTGCGGCCATTGCTCGAGGTCGGCCAGCACGCGACGGCGATAGGCGCGGTAGCCGCCTTCGAGCTGTCGCACGCGCCAGCCGATGCGCTCCAGGACGTGCGTCAGTGCGCCGCTGCGCTGGCCCCCGCGCCAGCAGTAAACGAGGGGGGCCCATTCGCGCGGCATGGCCGTCAAGTGCGTCTCGAGAATGTGCGCGATGTTGCGCGCGATCAAAGCCGCCCCGCGCCGGCGCGCCGCGAAGGCGGACACCTGCTTGTGCAAGGTGCCGACTTCCGCGCGCTCGGCGTCGTGCAGGACCGGGTAGTTGATGGCACCGGGGACGTGGTCCTCGGCGAACTCGGTTTCGCTGCGCACGTCGAGCACGGCGTCGAACGACGCCAGGTCGCGCAGCGCTTCGTCGCATGAAATGACGCTGCGGGTTGTCATCCGCGCGCACGCCCGGCGAGCAGCGGTTGCAGATGCGGCCAGACGTTCTCCAGCATGCGGCTTTGCGCGCGACCATTCGGGTGGATACGGTCGGGCTGGAAGTACTCGGGCGAATCGGCGAAGCCGTCGAGCAGAAACGGCACCAGTGGGACCTTGGTTTCGCGCGCCAGCGAATGGAACACATTGTGGAACCCTTCGGCGTACTCGCGGCCGTAGTTCGGCGGAATGCGCACGCCGACCAACAGCACGCGGGCACCGGCCGCCTTGCTGGCGTCGATCATCGCGCGCAGATTGGCTCGCATCGCCGCCAGCGGCAGTCCGCGCAGCCCGTCGTTGCCGCCCAGTTCGATGATCACGATCGCCGGCCGGTGCCGCTCGAGCAACGCGGGCAGGCGCGCGCGACCTCCGCTCGTGGTCTCGCCGCTGATGCTGGCGTTCACGACGCTATACTGCGTCGCGCCTGCGCCGCCGGCGGTCAGTCGATCGGCCAGCAGCTTGACCCAGCCGGTATCGCGCGGCAACCCGTACTCCGCCGACAAGCTGTCGCCCAGCACGAGGATGACCGGGTTCGTGCCGCTGGCCGCTGCCGCGCCGGCGGCGAGCAACAGCGCGACCGCCACCCACCAGCGGCGCACAGTCTTTCCAAGGATCATCGTTGGGGCATCGCGGATCGCCGATGACGATCAACGCACTCGAAGCGCAGGGACTGACGAAGATCGTTCAGGACGCCACCGGCAGCCTGACGATCCTGGATGATATCAACGTGACCATCGGCGCCGCCGAGACGGTGGCGATCACCGGCCCCTCGGGTTCCGGCAAATCGACGCTGCTGGGATTGCTCGCCGGACTGGACGTGCCGACGCGCGGCACGGTGCGCGTGTTCGATCAGGATCTGTTCGCGCTCGACGAAGACGGCCGAGCACGGCTGCGCGCCGAGAAGATCGGCTTCGTCTTCCAGTCTTTCCAGCTGCTGCCGCATTTGACCGCGCTGGAAAACGTGCTTCTGCCGCTGGAGCTTTCGGGCCGCAGGCCGAACGGCGCCACGCCGGTCGAAGCGGCGACCCGGCTGCTGCAACGGGTCGGGCTGGGCGAACGCCTGACGCACTATCCGAAGTATCTGTCCGGCGGAGAGCAGCAGCGCGTCGCCGTGGCGCGCGCATTCGTCGCGGCGCCGCCGATCCTGCTGGCCGACGAACCGACCGGCAGTCTCGACGTGCACACGGGCGAGGCGGTGATCGATTTGATGTTCGGCTTGAACCGCGAAGCGCGCTCCACGCTCGTTCTGGTCACGCACGATCCTCAGATCGCCGGCCGCTGCCAGCGTCGCATCGAACTGCACGCCGGACGCTTGAAGTCAGCCTGAGGCGGCGCGCCGCAGTTCGATCAGCCGTCGCGCCGCCAAAGGCGCCAAGTCACCGGCCGTCAGCCCGACGTCGCCGCCGTGGGCGTCGGCGGCAGCGCCGTGCAGCCACACCGCCGCCAGCGTCGCTTCGACGGCACCGAAGCGCTGCGCCAACAGTGCGCCGATCATGCCGGCGAGCGCATCGCCGCTGCCCGGCGTGGCCAGCGCCGGCCCGCCAGTGGGGTTGATCCAGGCGCGGCCGTCGCTGCGCGCGATCACGGTGCCGCTGCCTTTCAGTACCGTGACCGCGCCGGTATGAGCCGCCAGGGCGCGCGCCGCATGCAGCCGGTCGCGCTGCACCTCGGCGGCTTCGACGCCGAGCAGACGCGCCGCTTCGAGCGGATGCGGAGTGAGTACGGTCGCGGCACGCCGTTCATGCAACGAAGCCGCCAACGAGGCATCGGCGGCGAGCAGGTTCAGCGCGTCGGCATCGAGCACGAGCGCCGAGGGGCTGGCGATGGCCCAGGCAAGCGCCTGATGTGCCGCCTCGTCTGCGCCCAGCCCGCAGCCGACGACGAGCGCGTCGAGTGCTGCCACGCTGCCGAGCGGGCGGAACATCAGCTCCGGCTGCTGCGGATCGAGGCGCAACTGCGGTGCGCCGATCAATTCGACGTACACGCGCCCGGCACCCAAGCGCAGCGCCGCGCGCGCCGCCAGCAGGGCCGCGCCGACCATGCCGATGTTGCCGCCCAGAACGCCGAGCGAACCATAGGTGCCTTTGTGCGAGTCGTGACGGCGCGGCCGGCACACCGATGCAAAGTCCTGCACGTCGGCGAGCGACGTCTCGGAGGCGGGCAACGGCACGCCGAGGGTTTCCACGAGCACATCGCCCGCCGCGTCGCGACCGGCGGCCGTGAACAAGCCCGGCTTGGCGCCGAGGAAGGTGACGGTGGTGCCGGCTTCCACGCCCGGCACGCCGCCGACCCAGCCGCCGCGATCGGCATCCAGGCCGCTCGGTACGTCGAGCGCGAAGATGCTGCGACGTGGGTATGAATTGATCCATAGGGCGGCCTTTAGATAGTCGCCGGACAGCGGCCGCGTCAGCCCGATGCCGAACAACGCATCGAGCACCGCATCGAACGCGCATCCGGCGTCGAGGCTCGTCACGACCGCGCCGCCGCCGGCGCGCCACGCGGCGGCCGCCGCGCGTGCATCCTCGGTCGTCGGCTCGGCGAGCGCCCAACACACGACCGCATGGCCGCGTTCGGCAAGCCTTGCGGCCGCCACGTAACCGTCGCCGCCGTTGTTGCCCGCACCGCATACGACCGCGACGCTGCGTCTGGGCCCGATGCGCTGCGCGATCTGACGCGCCGCCGCCGCGCCGGCACGCTGCATCAGCGTGCCGGCGGCGAGTGTCCGCTGCGCATCGGCTTCGGCGGCGCGCAACTGGGCCACCGTGTAACGCGGCAGTCCCATCAGAGCTTCATCCGCGACGGCAGGTAGGTCACGATCTGCGGAAAGGCATAGATCAGCAGCACGGCGACGACCATCAAGACGAACATCGGGGCCGCCGCGCGGGCGATCCACGTCAACTGCCGGCCGGTCATTCCCTGCAGCACGAACAGGTTGAAGCCCACCGGCGGCGTGATCTGCGCCATCTCGACCACGATCACGATGAACACGCCGAACCACAGCAGATCGATGCCGGCGGCCTGCACCGTGGGCAGTATGACGCCCATCGTCAGCACGACCATCGAGATGCCGTCCAGAAAGCAGCCGAGCAGGATGTAGAAGACCATCAGAGCCATCAGCAGCTCGAACTGCGTCAGACCGAGCGAACCGATCCACTGCGCCAAATGGCGCGGCAGTCCCATGTAGCCCATCGCCAGCGTCAGGAAGGCCGCGCCGGCCAGGATCAAGGCGATCATGCAGAACAGCCGCGTCGCGCCGAGCAGCGAATCGACGAACGTGCGCCAGCTCAGTGCGCCCTGTGCGGCCGCCAGCGCCAGCGCGCCGAGCACGCCGAGCGCCGCCGCTTCGGTGGCGGTCGCCACGCCGGCATAGATCGACGCGATGACGAAGGCGATCAGCACCACGACCGGGATCAAATGCCGTGATTCCTTCAGGCGGCGTCCCAACGAAAGCCTCGAGTCCGCTGCCGGGACGCGACCGGGATTAAGCAAAGCCCAGGCGATGATGTAGCCGGAAAACAGCAGCGCCAGCAGCAGCCCCGGCAGCACGCCGGCGACGAACAACTTGGCGATCGATACGTCGGCGGTGACGCCATAGACGATCATGATGATCGACGGCGGTATCAGAAGCCCGAGCGTGCCTGCGCCCGCCAGCGTGCCGATCACCATATGCTCCGGATAGCCGCGCCTGGCGAGCTCCGGCAGCGTCATTTTGCCGATCGTCGCGCAGGTGGCGGCCGAGGAGCCGGACACCGCGGCGAACAGCGTGCAGCCGACCACATTGGTGTGCAGCAGCCGGCCCGGCAGACCGTTCATCCACGGCGCGAGTCCCCGGAACATGTCCTCCGACAACCGGGTCCGAAACAAGATTTCACCCATCCAGACGAACAGCGGCAGCGCCGTCAGCGTCCAGCTCGACGACGCCCCCCACACGGTGACCGCCATGGCATCGCCCGCTGGCCGTGGCGAGAAAAGCTCCATGCCGACCCAGGCCACGCCCATCAGCGCCAGCCCGATCCAGACGCCGGTGCCGAGCAACAGGAACAACGCGACGATCAGCAGCGCGGCGATACCGACGTCGCCCATCGGCTCACTCGTTGCGCACCGCGTCGGCTGCTGCCTTCGGCGACCGACGCCGCCGAAGTTCGGCGACGAACTCGTCGGCCAGCGCGAGGGCGAACAGGCAGGCGCCGGCGGCCATCGCGAGCTGCGGCAGCCACAGCGGCGTGGCGTCGTTGCCGGTCGAGATGTCGTTGAAAAGGTAGGAGTGCCACACCAGCCGCAGGCTGAACCAGGCGAAAACCGCCGCCAGCAGCGCGGTGACGCCGAGCGCCCATAGCTCCAGCGCGTGGCGCAGCGCGCCGCGCGCGCGTGCCAACAGCAGCGTGACGCGAATGTGCTCGCCGCGCTTCAGCGTGTACGCAAGCGCCAAGAAGCCGGCAGCAGCCATCAGATAGCCGGCGTAGGCGTCGGTGCCGGGGACGAAGAAATGCAGCTGGCGGCCGGCGATGGAAAGCAGCACCATCGCCAGCAGTCCGACCAGGCACGCCGCCGCGAGGTAGGCGGCGGCGTCATAGGCGCGGTCCAGCAGACCGCGCATCACATCTTCCGGTACGCGTCCAGGATCGCCTGTCCCTCGGCGCCGGCCTTCTTGAGCCAGTCCTCAGATCG
>JAKANT010000030.1 GCA_021823635.1 Pseudomonadota bacterium | reverse complement strand
CGTCAGCACCTTCTGCGTTTCGCTGCCGAGCAGCACGGCGCCGAGTCCGCGCCGTCCGTGCGAGGCCATGAAGATCACGTCGCAGCCGCTGCGGGTGGCCGTATCGATGATCGCTTCGTAGGGGGAGAACGACTTCGCGATCGTGGTCTCGACCGCCACGTTGGCCGCCCGCGCCGCAGCTTCGAGCTTGTCCAGCCGCTCGCGCGCCAGCTTCGTCATGCGCGCCTCGTAGTCCTCGAACGACTCGGGCCGGTACTCCGAGAGGCTCGCGTACGAATAAGGCTCGATCACCGTCACCCCGACGATCGACGCGCCCAGCCGCTTTGCCATTTCGACCGCGCCTTCGATCGCCTTGGCCGACAGCTCCGAACCGTCGGTCGGGACCAAGATCTTCTTGAACATCGCGTTCTCCCCGTCGATCGGGCGCATGCTAGGCGCGAAGCATGCGACCGCCGTTGATCCCCGTCAATCGGGCCTGCGCGCAGGACCGGATGCGGGCGCAACGAGCCGATCGAGTGCGGCCGCCGCCAGCGCCAGGCCGAGCGCCGCAGTGACGGTCACCACCGATCCGTAGCCGGCGCAGGCGAGTGCGGCGCCGCCGGCCGACCGCCCGCGCACCGGTTCGTCCGAATACACGGCCGTGATGCCGAGTTTTGGCGCGCGCCCTGCGGTCCCGGCTCGCGCGAAGCCGTGATGACGGCGCAGCCGATACCTCACTTTGGCGAGCAGCGGATCGCCTTCGGCGTGCGCCAGATCGGCGCGACGGATACGGGTCGGATCGGTGCGGCCGCCCCCCGCGCCGCTCGCGAAGACCGCTAGTCCACGCGCGCGGCAGGCGGCGAGCAGCGCGGCCTTCGGCGCCACCTGGTCGATGCAGTCCAGCACCGCGTCGCAGTCCGGGACGATCTGGTGCGCATTGTCCACCGTCACGAATTCCTCGATCCCTTCGACGCGGGCGAAAGGATTGATGGCGACGATGCGTTCCGCCATCGCCGCCACCTTGGCCTTGCCGTAGGCATCGCCAAGCGCATGAACCTGGCGGTTGGTGTTGCTCTCCGCCACGTGGTCGAGATCGATCAGCGTCAGCCGTCCAACGGCGCTGCGCGCCAGCGCCTCGGCGGCCCACGAACCGACGCCGCCCAAGCCGACCACGACCGCATGCGCCGCGCGCAGCCGCGCCATCGCCTCGGCGCCGTATAGCCGCGCCACACCGCCGAAGCGGCGCTCGAGGTCCGCCTCGGCCGCCGGCGCGCACGGCGACGAGTCCATGCTCAGCCCTCGCGCACCAGCAGGAACAGGCGGCCGACGTCGATCGTGCGTGCCTGCCGCTCGATGCGTTTGCGCACTCGCAAGCGCACCGCCCTTGCTTCATCGAGCAGTGCGGAAAATGCCTCGCGCAGCGCCGGGGCCGCCATTGCGCGGCCGCCCGCGAATTGAAGCTTGGCCGCATGACCGAGCGCGTGCGTGGCGACGAAGGCGTCGCCGGCCGCGCCGCGCGTCGGCGCGGCGGCCGACCGCGCCGCGGACGTATGGAGCCATCCCTGCGCGAGCCCGCGGCCGATTCGCTCCAGATACTGAGCGAGGGGGCCGAGGCCAAGCGCGGCGAGGAATTCCTTCACCCGATCGCGGTCGAGCTCCGCGCCGTGCGCTTGGCCGATCCGATACACGAGCCGCATCTGCAAAGGAATGATCGCGAGCGCCGCCAAGGCGTGCGGCAGCCGCTCCAGCGCGCCGTTGAGCACGGCGGCGTTCAGGATCAGCCGGTCGAGTTCGGCCTCACCTGCCGCCGTTGCCTGCCCGGCGAGCGGCGCGGTCGCCAGCGCATCCGCCATGGCGGCGGGCTCGGCCATCTGCGGGGGCTCGAGCGCGAGCGCCGCGCCGAGGGCGGCCAGGAACCGAGTCTGCGCCTCGTCGCGCAGCCCGTCGGCGTCGCACGCCCCGAGCGCCACTTCGAACGCCAGCCGGCGCAGCTCGAGCGTTCCGAGCAGCGCCGCGAGCTGCGGCAGGCGGTCTGGCGCGCGCAGCGCATCCTCGAATAGCGCCGCGCCGTCGATCTCGGCGGCGCGCCCGAGCGATTCGGCCACGCCTCCGAGCAGTTCGCGCTCGCGTTCGCCGGCAGTGCCTCGCACAAGGGCAGCCGCAAGCGCCAGCGTCAGGATGGCCCGGCGTTCGATCGTGTCCACACGCGATTCGGTTCCCGCGATCTCCTCGCACATGCTAGCCGGGCGCGCACCGCCCGGCCCCGGCCTCGCCTATGCTTGCGGCATGGCCTCCGCACCGAACGACGTGCTGCAGCGCGTAATCGACGCCGTGCCGGCGCTCGAGTCGCTGGCGCCGCCACTGCGGGACGAACTGGCGCAGCAGATCGCCGTCGTGCGGCTGCCGGCGGGCAGCGCGGTTTTCCGCGAGAACGAGGGCTGCAACGGTTTCCCGGTCGTGCTGTCGGGCCGCGTGCGCGTGGCGCGCACCCTGGAGAACGGGCGCGAGTTCCAGCTCTACGACGTCGAGCCCGGGGAGAGCTGCGTGCTCTCCACCACCTGCCTGCTTGGCCGCGCCCACTACGGCGCGCATGGCACCTGCCTGACCGATGTCGAGCTGGCGCTGATCCCAGGCCCGATGTTCGAGCGACTGATCGCCGAGCACCTGCCGTTCCGGCACGAAGTGTTCCACCTGTTCGCCGATCGGATGATGCGGCTGCTGGAGCTGGTGGAAGCGGTCGGGTTCCAGCGGCTCGACCGGCGTCTGGCGTCGGCGTTGCTCGGCAAGGGCGCGCGGGTGCGCGCCTCGCACGAGCAGCTAGCGCAATCGCTCGGCGTGTCGCGCGAATCGGTCAGCCGCACGCTGAAGCAGTTCGAGGAAAACGGCTGGGTCAAGCTCGGCCGCGGCTACGTGGACCTGCTGGCGCCGCGCGCGCTGCGTGACCTGGCTCAATTCGGGCGCGCGCCAGGGGTGACCGCGGTCACTGACCGCGTGCGCGACGGCGCTTAGCTTGCCCACACGACGCGGCGGCATCCGGCCGTCGCGCTTGGACTGCGGAGGAAGCTATGAAGGTCAACGTCGGAGGGATCGATCGCGCCGTGCGCATCGTCGTCGGCGCCGGCCTGGTCGCGCTGGCGGCGATGGGCCAAATCGGGCTGTGGGGCTGGATTGGCGTGGTGCCGCTCGCCACCGGACTGATCGGCTACTGCCCCGCGTATTCGCTGTTCGGCCTCAGTACCTGCCCGATGAAGTCGGAGGGCGCGAAGTAACCTTGCCCGCGGTCATGGCCCCTGCGGCGGCCATGACCTAGACTGCGCGCGTCCCGACTCGATTCCGGCGCGCGCTCATGAAGATCCTGGTCCCGGTCGACGGCAGCAAACACGCCAAGGCGGCGGTCGATTTCATCGCCTCGCGAACGACGCTGATCGGCCGCAACCCCGAAGTCGAACTGCTGAACGTGCAACTGCCGGTGCCTCCGCGCGCCGCGCGCATGGTGGGCCGGCAGGTCGTCCATTCCTACTACGAAGAAGAGGCCGGCAAGATCCTGAAGCCGGCGCTGACGACACTGAAAAAGGCCGGACTGGAGGCGACGCCGCGCTGGGTGGTCGGCCATCCGAGCGAGGAAATCGCCGCGATCGCCGACAAGCACAAGGTCGACCTGATCGTGATGGGCTCGCACGGGCACGGCGCCCTCGCCGGCCTGATCCTGGGCTCGGTGGCCAACGGCGTGCTCAGCCGCACCACCAAGCCGATCCTGCTGCTGCGGGAAAAGCACGCCTTCGCCGGCGATACGCTGAAGGTCGGCATCGCGGTCGACGGCAGCAAGTACGGCCGCGCCGCGGTGCGTTACGTGCTGCGCCATGCGGACCTGTTCGGCGCCAACGCCAAGTTCACGCTGATCCACGTCGCGCCCGATTTCGCCGGCGCCGTGATGCCGGACATGGCTGGCCTGGCGATGCCGGCCTTCACCGACGAAGAGATCCGCGCGATGCAGAAAAAAGCCTGCGAGGCGGCGGTCGCGCCGGCGCGTAAGCTGCTCGCCAAGGGCGGCATCGCTGCCGAAGAGGTCTGCCTGGCCGGCAATCCGGGCGACGAGATTTCGGCCTACGCGAAGAAAAGGAAGCTCGATTTGCTGGTGATGGGCTCGCACGGTCTGGGCAGCTTCAAGCGCGCCGTGCTGGGCTCGGTGGCCACGCGCGTCGCCGCCCATTGCGAGACGCCGATCCTGCTGGTGCGCGAAGCCTAGGCGATCGATACGTCGGCCGCGTTCGCCGACGGCGCACGGAGCTATCGCGCCGCGCGCGGCACGGCGGGCACGACGCGCTCGATCTTCGCTTCGCGGATCGGCAGATTGACCAGTGCGGCCGCGAGCGCCAACACCGCGTCCGCATACCACATCCACAGGTAATCGCCCTGGCGCGTGATCGCGAGGCCGCCCAGCCAGGCACCGAAGAACGCGCCGATCTGGTGCGACAACAACGTCAGCCCGAACAACGTCGCCAGATAGCGCGTGCCGAACAGCTTGCCGACCACGGCCGCCGTGGGCGGCACCGTCGCCAGCCAGGTGAAACCGAGCCCGGCCGCCAGCAGATAGAACGTCAGCGGCGTCTTCGGCGCCAGCAGATAGGCGACGATCAGCACCGCACGCGACGCGTACATCCACGCCAGCACGTATTTGCTGCGATAGCGCTGAACCCACCAGCCGGCAGCCAGGCTGCCCGCGATGTTGGTCAGACCGATGATCGCCAGTGACCAACTGGCCACCGTCGGCGGCAGGCCGCACAGATCGACTTCGCCCGGCAGGTGCGTGACCAGGAACGCGATGTGAAAACCGCAGGTGAAGAAGCCCGCATGCAGCAACTGGTAGCTGCGATCGGCGAACGAGTCCTTCACCGCCGCGCGCAGTCCGCCGTCGGCGGCGTGCGCCGCCTGGGCCGGCGCCGCCGGGCGCCGCAGCAGCCACGCCAGCGGCAGTGCCGCCAATGAGATCACGGCGAGCGACCACAGCGCGCCCATCCAGCCAAGGCCGGCGATCAACCGCTGCGCGATCGGCGCGAACACGAACTGGCCGAACGAGCCGCCGGCGTTGATCACGCCGGAAGCAAGGCCGCGCCGTTCCACCGGCAACCGCTGTGCGGCCGCGCCGATCAGCACCGAAAAGCTGCCGGCGCCGGAGCCGATCGCGGTCAGCACACCCATCACCAGCACCAGTCCGAGGCCGCTCGACATCAACGGTGTGAGCGCCGTGCCGATCGCCAGCAGCAGGACGCCGGCGGCGAGCACGCGCCCGGGTCCGTAGCGGTCGGCAAGCGCCCCCGCCACCGGCTGCGCCGCACCCCACATGAACTGCGCCACGGCCATCGCAAAGCTGACGGTCGCGATGCCCAGCCCGGTCGAGGTGTTGATCGGCGCGACGAACAGCCCCATCGACTGGCGCAGCCCCATCGTCACCATCAGCAGGGCGGCGGCGGCCAGCGTGATCGTCCAGACGGTGCGGGAGGCGGCGGCGTCGCTCATCGAGAGGCGAGGCTACCACCCGCGCGGTGCCACGCACGCGGTCGGTGACGTTTTTTCATCGGCGCGTCGCCCGATGGCCGGATCGAGCGCCGCCGCCCGACGGCGGTCTGCGACAATGCGCGGCGCTCGAATGCACAACGATTCGCCGCTCGCCGCGTCGCCGGTTCTCGCCTGGTTTTTCGTCGCCGTCTGGGGCTCCGGTTACATCGCCACCAAGGCGGGTCTGCAGTACGCGCCGCCGTTCACGTTCCTGACGCTGCGCTTCGCCACCGGGTTGGCCTTGCTGGTACCGCTGGCGCTGTACTGGCAGCGGCGCGAACCTTTGCGCTGGCCGGCGTCGCCGCGCGCGTGGGCGCATCTGCTGGCCGCCGGTGTGTTGATGCACGCGGCCAACCTCGGCGCCAGCCATTACGCGCAGTACCTCGGCATGTCGGCCGGCGTCACCGCCCTGGTGCTGGCGGCGCAGCCGCTGGCCACCGCCATCATCGCCGCCGCGCTACTCGCCGAACGGCTCAAGCCTTACCAGTGGCTCGGCGTGTTCGTCGGCCTGGCCGGCGTGGCGCTGGTGGTGTGGCACCGGATCGACGTGCGCGCGGTCACGCTGCCTGCGACCGCCGCGGTGCTGATCGCGCTGGCGGCGATCACGGCCGGCACGCTGTATCAGCGCGTCTTTTGCCCCACCGTCGACCTGCGCGCGGCCTCGATCGCTCAGTTCGCCGCCACGCTCGCACTGCTGGCGCCGTTGGCGGTGGCGGTGGAGGGCTTCCCGGTGCGCTTCGGCTGGCCGTTGGTGGCGTCGATCGCGTTTCTGGTGATCTGTGCCTCGATCCTGGCCGTCAACGCGCTGCACACGCTGATGCGCAGGGGCGAAGCGACGCGCGTCACCACTCTGCTTTACCTGACGCCGGTGTTCGCGGTCGGGCTCGAGTGGCTGCTGTTCGCGGTCGTGCCGACGGCGCTGACGGCCGCCGGCATCGTGGTGACCGCCGTCGGCGTGGCGCTGGTGGCGTGGCAGCCGCGCGCGCAGACGGCATGAAGTTCGCGCAACTCATCGCGGTTGCGGTGCTCGCGCACGTCGTGTTCACCGGCTCGCGCGTCACCGCCTCGCTGTACGCGCTGGCCAACGGCGCCTCCACGTTCACCGTGGGCGTGATCATGGCCCTGTTCGCGCTGGTGCCGATGCTGTCGGCGCTGCGCGCCGGCCGCTGGCTCGACGCGGCCGGGCCGCGCAAGCCGCTCGCCACCGCGGCCGCGTTGCTGGCGGCCGGCGCCGCCCTGCCGGCGGCGTTTCCGTACGCGGTGGCCGACCTCGGTCCGTTGCTGGTCGGGGTGGCGATGATCGGCACCGGCTCGATGCTGACCCAGCTCACCGTGCAGGACCTGGTCGGCCGCGGGGCGGCGCCGCAGCAGCGCACGGCCGCCTTTTCCTGGTTCGCGCTGGGCGTCTCGGTGGCGAGCTTCGCCGGGCCGGTGACCGCCGGCTTCATCATCGATCAGGCCGGCCACCGCACCGCGTTCGCGACGTTCTGGCTCGTCACGCTCGCGCTGATGGCGTTGCTCGCCCGACTGTGGCGCGCGCTGCCGCCGCCCGCGGGGGCCCGCAGCGCCGCCGACGAGCGGCCATTCTTCGACCTGCTGCGGCACAAGGACGTGCGCAACGTGTTGATCGCCACGTCGTTGATCTCGATGGCGTGGGACCTGCAGACCTTCATGGTTCCGGTGCACGGCACGCGCGCCGGGCTCAGTGCGTCGCAGATCGGCTTGGTCCTTGGCAGCTTCGCCATCGCGACCTTCGCGATCCGCGCCGCCATGCCGTGGCTGGCGCGCACCTATCGCGAATGGCAGGTGCTGACGTTTACGCTAACGACCGCCGCCCTCGCTTTCGCGCTGATGCCGCTGTTCGACAGCCTGTTGCCGCTGGCCGCCTGCGCGGCGTTGCTCGGCCTCGGCCTCGGTGCGGCGCAGCCGAACGTGATGTCGCTGCTGCACGCGCGCTCGCCGCAGGGCCGGGTCGGCGAGGCGCTCGGGCTGCGCACGACCATCATGAACGCCAGCCACGTCGTGCTGCCGCTGGTGTTCGGCGCCGCCGGCAGCGTGGTCGGGCCGGCCGCCGTGTTCTGGATCATGGCCGCGCTGCTGGCGACCGGCGCCTACGCGGCGGCGCGCCGCCTGGCACGCCACGCATGAAGGTGCCGCCGTACGCTCGCCTCGACGCAGCGCAGCTCGAAGCGTCGCTCGATGCCGCGCTGGCGCGCTGGGACGGCCGCTCGCCGCTGTGGGTGTTCGGCTATGGATCGTTGGTGTGGAAGCCGGAGCTCGAGTTCGATGCGCGCGTACCGGCGCGCGTGTACGGCTACCACCGCCGCCTGTGCCTGCGTTCGGTGCGCTACCGCGGCACCTTCGATTGCCCGGGGGTGGTGGCGGGGCTGGACCGCGGCGGCTGCTGCGCCGGCATCGTCTATCGCATACCGGCGCGCGGGCTGCGCGCGCAGTTCGAGCGGCTGTGGGAACGCGAGATGTTCATGGGCTCGTACGACGCGCGCTGGCTGCGCGCGGTGCGGCTCGACGACGGCCGGCCGCTCACCGCACTCGCGTTCGTGGTCCGTCACGATGCGCCGAACTACGCCGGCCGGCTGAGCGAAGGCGAGTTGATCGACATCCTGAGCCGCGCCTGCGGCCAATACGGCACCAGCCTCGACTACCTGTTGCGCACGGTCGAGGCGCTGCGCGCCAGCGGCGTACCCGACCCGCACCTGGAGCGGCTGGCGCAGCGGGCGCTCGCGGCGTGCGGCGCGAAGCCGCCGCAGCGCGCGCGCACCGCTTAGCATTTCGAGACCCGCACGAGGCCGTCCCGATGTCCATCGCCGACCTGCGCACCGAATACAAGCGCGGCGCGCTCGATGAAGCGCACGCCGACGCCGATCCGATCAAGCAGTTCGCACGCTGGTTCGACGAGGCGCGGGCAGCCGAAGTCGCCGAGCCCAACGCCATGGTGCTCGCCACCGCCGACCACAGCGGCCGGCCGTCGGCGCGGGTGGTGCTGCTCAAGGGCTTCGACGAACGCGGCTTCGTGTTCTTCACCAACTACGAAAGCCGCAAGGGCGTGGAGCTCGCCGCCAATCCGCACGCCGCGCTGCTTTTTTTCTGGCCCGAACTGGAACGGCAGGTGCGCATCGAAGGGCCCGTCGAACGGGTGGCCGAGCGCGAGTCCGACGAATACTTCCGCAGCCGCCCGCTCGCCAGCCGCATCGGCGCGTGGGCGTCGCCGCAGAGCCGCGTGATCGCGAGCCGCGCGTGGCTGATGGCGCGGGCGGCCGAGATGGGGCTGCGCCACGGCACGAACCCTTCACGGCCACCGTTCTGGGGCGGCTATCGCGTGCTGCCGCAGGCGGTGGAGTTCTGGCAGGGACGGCCGTCGCGCCTGCACGACCGGCTGCGCTACACGCGGGCGGAGGGCGGATGGATGCGCGAGCGCCTGGCGCCGTAAGCAGTGGCGGTTAGTCGATTCGCGCTAATCTGCCGGCCCGGTGTTTCGGGTAAGGCCGCGCTCACTCGCTAGAATCGGCCCGTTGCAGCACCCGGCGACGCCAACCCGAGAGGCTTTTCATGAGCAACGAGCAGATCTCGATCATCATCGTCGAAGACGAGCCGGAGTTCCGCCGCCGCTTTGCCCAGATCATCGAGAACGAGCCGACGATGAAGCTGGTCGGGGTCGCCGCCAACAAGCGCGAGGCGCAGGCGCTGATCGAGAAGGAAAACTTCGACGTGATGCTGATCGACCTCGGGCTGCCGGACGGCAACGGCATCGAGCTGATCCGCCAGGTCAGCGCCAAGAAGCCGGACGCCGACATCATGGTGGTGACCGTGTTCGGCGACGAGCAGCACGTGGTGTCCTCGATCGAAGCCGGCGCCACCGGCTACATCCTGAAGGATTCGACCCCGGCCGACGTGATCTCCTGCATCCGCCTGCTGCGCGCGGGCGGCTCGCCGGTCAGCCCGGTGGTGGCGCGCAGCGTGCTGCGCGCGATCCGCAACCGCATGGGGGCATCGCCGGCGGCGCGCAACATCGATCCGCAGAACAACCCGCTGTCGGCGCGCGAGACCGAGATCCTGCAGCTGCTCGCCAAGGGCATGAGCTTCAACGAGATCGGCGAGATCCTCGGCATCTCGCCGCACACGGTGACCGCCCATATCAAGAAGATCTACCGCAAGCTCGCGGTG
>JAKANT010000029.1 GCA_021823635.1 Pseudomonadota bacterium | reverse complement strand
CGATCTGCGCTGTCGATGATCGAGGGCGTGCTACAGGTCTCCGAGCTGCGCGCGGCCGACCTGATGGTGCCACGCTCGCAGATGGACGTGATCGACATCGCTGAGCCGCCGTCGGCGTGGATCGGGCGCGTGATCGAAACCGCTCACTCGCGCTTTCCGGTCATCGACGGCAGCCCGGATCAGGTGATCGGCATCCTGCTCGCCAAGGACCTGCTGCGCTACTACCACGACGAGAAGTTCGACCTGCGCGCGATGCTGCGGCCGGCCATGTTCATTCCGGAGACCAAGCCGCTGAACGTGCTGCTGCGCGAGTTCCGGCTCAACCGCAACCACATGGCGATCGTGATCGACGAATACGGCAGCGTGGCCGGCCTGATCACGATCGAAGACGTGCTCGAACAGATCGTTGGCGACATCGCCGACGAATTCGATCGCGACGAGCGCGCCGACCGCATCGTCGCCGAGCCCGACGGCCGTTATCGCGTGCGGGCGCTGACGTCGATCGCCGAATTCAACGCGGCGATGGCGACCAACCTGTCGGATGCCGCCGCCAATACGATCGGCGGGCTGGTCGCCGATCGGCTCGGCCGCGTGCCGAAGCGCGGCGATACGCTCGAGATCGACGGCCTGCGCTTCGAGGTGCTGCGCGCCGACGCGCGCCAGGTGCATTTGCTTCAGGTCACGCGGCTGCATCGGACGGCGGCCGAAGAGTTCGCCGCCGGCGCAACGCGCACGCGACAGCACGCGTAGCGGCGCGCCTCGCTAGACTGCGCCGATTGCCCACAGGTGACGGCACGGTTGGCGACTTTCCGCATCGAGCTGCGTTCCCCGCTGGCCGTCACGGCGCAGGCCGCCGTGCTCGGCGTCGCGCACACGCTTTCGTTCGCACCCTGGCAGCTCTGGTGGCTGCAGCCGCTCGCGCTGGCAGCCGCGTTCGTGCTGGCGCTGCGAGCCGAGCGCGCGGCTGCGGCGGCGCGCATCGGCTTTGCCTTCGGGCTCGGCGGGTTCGGCAGCGGCATCTGGTGGGTGTACGTCAGCATGCACGTCTATGGCCAGATGGCGGCGCCGCTGGCCGCCATCGCCACGGCCGCCTTCGCCGCCCTACTGGCCTTGTATCCCGCGGCGGCGTTCGGTCTTGCGCACCGTCTCGCGCCCGCCGCCGCGCCGCGCCTGCTGCTCGCCTTGCCGGCAAGCTGGGCCGGCGCCGAATGGCTGCGCGGCGTGCTGTTCACCGGCTTTCCCTGGCTCGCTTCCGGCTACGCGCACAGCGACGGGCCGCTGGCGGGCTTGGCGCCGGTCGTCGGCGTCTACGGCATCGCGCTCGCCGCCGCTTTCGTCGCTGCCGCGCTGGCCGCGCTCGCGGTCCTGCGTCCGGTGCGCGTCGCCGTCGTGGCGTGTGCGATCGCCATCTCGATCCTCGCGCTGGGCGCCTGGCTGGCGCAGCGCGAATGGACGCAGCCGGCCGGCGCGCCGATCAGGGTGCGGCTGGCGCAGGGCAACATCCCGCAAGACGAGAAGTTCGGCCCCGACGCGCTGGCCCGCACCCATGAAACCTACCTGCGCCTGCTCGCGCGGCCCGGTGAGTTCGATCTCGCCGCGCTGCCCGAGTCGGTCTACCCGGTGCCGCTCGGCCGCCTGCCGGAGGCCCTGCTGCGCGACCTGCTCGAACTCGTGCGCGCGCGCCGCGCGGCGCTGGTGTTCGGCATCTTCATCGAGGAGCCGGGCAGCCGCTGGTTCAACAGCGCGGTGGCGATCGCGCCGGATCGCGACGGCGCGCAGCGCTACAGCAAGCGCCACCTGGTGCCGTTCGGCGAGTTCATCCCGCCCGGCTTTCGCTGGTTCGTCGATCTGATGACGATCCCGATCGGCGACCAGCAGCGCGGCGCGCGCAACCAGCCGCCGTTCGAACTCGCCGGCCAGAGAGTCGCGGTCAACATCTGCTACGAGGACCTGTTCGGCGCCGAGATCATCGACGCGTGGAGCGACCCGCAGCGCGCGCCGACGATCCTGCTCAATCTCTCCAACCTCGCCTGGTTCGGCGACACGATCGCGCTGCCGCAGCACCTGCAGATCTCGCGCCTGCGCGCACTCGAAACGGGGCGCCCGATGCTGCGCGCCACCAACACCGGCGCCACCGCGATCATCGACGCGCGCGGCCGCGTGCAGGCTGTCCTGCCGTTTGCCACCGAAGGCGTGCTCGACGGCGAGGTGCAGGGCCATCGGGGCGACACACCTTACGTGCGCTTCGGCGATGCGCCGGCGCTGGCGGCCGCGGCGCTGCTGCTGGCAGCCGCCGCGTTCGGCCGGCGCGCGCGCTGACGCGGCGCACGGCTGCGGCGAGCGAAACCGTAGAATCGCGGCCGGTCCGCGCCACCACGCCCGTCGCCGATGATCACCTTTCAGGAAACGATTTTGCGTTTGCAGGAGTACTGGAGCCGGCAGGGCTGCGCGCTGCTGCAGCCGATCGATCTGGAAGTCGGCGCCGGCACCTCGCACACGGCCACTTTCCTGCGCGCGATCGGGCCCGAGCCGTGGCGCGCCGCCTATGTGCAGCCGTCGCGGCGGCCGAAGGACGGCCGCTACGGCGAGAACCCGAACCGGCTGCACCAACATCATCAATACCAGGTCGTGCTGAAGCCGTCGCCGCCGGACATCCTCGACATCTACCTCGGCTCGCTGGCGGCGCTCGGCATCGACACGAGAAAGAACGACATCCGCTTCGTCGAGGACAACTGGGAAAACCCGACGCTGGGCGCCTGGGGCCTCGGTTGGGAAGTGTGGATGAACGGCATGGAGATCACGCAGTTCACCTACTTCCAGCAGGTCGGCGGGCTGGAATGCAAGCCGATCACCGGCGAGATCACGTACGGCCTGGAGCGGCTGACGATGTACCTGCAGAACGTGGACAACGTGTTCGATCTCGTTTACACGACGTGGCGCGACCGCGGCGTCGAAAAGGTGCTCACCTATGGTGACGTGTTCCACCAGAACGAAGTGGAGCAAAGCAAGTACAACTTCGAGGCGTCCGACCCGCAGCTGCTGCTGGCGCAGTTCAACCTGTTCGAGGCGGAGGCCAAGCGCCTGATGGATGCGCAGCTCGCGCTGCCCGCCTACGAGATGGTGCTGAAGGCCGCGCACACCTTCAACCTGCTCGATGCGCGCGGCGCCATTTCGGTCACCGAGCGCGCCGCCTACATCGGCCGCATCCGCACGCTGGCGCGCGCGGTTGCGCACAGCTATTACGAGTCGCGCGAACGGCTCGGCTTCCCGATGCTCGCGCCGTCCGACCGGCGCGCAGCGGCCTAGGAGCGCGGGCGTGACGGCCGCCAGTTTGCTGATCGAACTGCACACCGAGGAGCTGCCGCCGAAAGCGCTGCCGGCGCTGGCGCAGGCGTTCGCCTCCGGCATCGAAAACGGCCTGCGCGCGCGCCATATGCTGGAAGACGGCAGCCGCGCCACATCCTTCGCAACGCCGCGCCGGCTGGCCGTACACATCACGCACGTGAAGTCGCGTGCCGCCGACCGCCCGTTCAAGCAGAAAGTGATGCCGCTGGCGGTAGCGCAGGACAAGGCGAAGAACTGGAGCGCGGCGTTCCTGAAAAAGCTGGAGGCGCTCGGACGCGGCCACCTGGCGCGGCTTGCGCCGGGCGAGCGCGACGGCACCGACGCGCTGGTGGTCGAGCACGACGGCAAGGCCGACGCAGTGTTCCTGCACAGCGTGGCGGCGGGGCAAACACTGGTAGCGGCGGCGCAGGCCGCACTCGAGGAGGCGCTCGAGCGCCTGCCGATTCCGAAATCGATGAGTTACCAGCTCGAAGACGGGGTCACCACCGTGCAGTTCGCGCGCCCCGCGCATCGGCTGGTGGCGCTGCACGGGCACGAGCCGCTGCCGTTGCAGGCGTTGGGCCTGATCGCCGGTACCAAGACCTTCGGCCACCGCTTCCATTCGCGCGGCGAGATCGCCGTGCACTCGGCCGACACCTACGAGCAGCAACTGGAGCGCGAAGGGCGCGTCATCGCTTCGTTCGAGCGGCGGCGCGCGCGCATTGTCGAGCTGCTGACAGCGGCGGCCAAGCGGTTCGACGCGCAGCCTCTGATGCCGGATGCGCTGCTCGACGAAGTGACGGCGCTCGTCGAATGGCCGGTCGTCTACGACTCGCAGTTCGACGCCGAATTCCTCGCCGTGCCGCCCGAGTGTCTGATCCTGACGATGCAGCAGAACCAGCGCTATTTCGCGCTGCGCGGCGCGGACGGCAGGCTGCTGAACCGATTTTTGCTGGTGTCGAACCTGGAAGCCGCCGACGGCGGCGCGGCCATCCGCGCCGGCAATGCGCGCGTCGTGCGCGCGCGGCTCGCGGACGCCAAGTTCTTCTACGACCAGGACCGCAAGCACACGCTGGAATCGCGCCTCCCGGGGCTGGCGCAGGTCGTCTATCACCGGGCGCTCGGTTCGCAGCTGGAGCGCGTCGAGCGCATCGTCGGCATCGCGGTCGCGATCGCGCGGCTGCTGCGCGCCGACGTCACGCACGTGGAGCGCGCCGCGCGGCTGGCGAAGGCCGACCTGCGCACCGAGATGGTGGGCGAGTTCCCCGAACTGCAGGGGATCATGGGCCGCTATTACGCGCAGCACGACGGCGAGCCGGCCGACGTCGCCGACGCCATCGAGGAACACTACCGGCCGCGCTTCGCCGACGACGCGCTGCCGGCGAGCCTGGTCGGCTGCTGCGTGGCGCTGGCCGACAAGCTGGAAGCGCTGGTCGGCCTGTTCGGTGCGGGCGAGCGGCCCACTGGGGACAAGGATCCGTTCGCGCTGCGGCGGCATGCGATTGGCGTACTGCGGCTGTTGATGGAAAAGCAGCTCGCACTGGCGCTCGACGAGCTGCTGGACTTCGCGCGGCAGGCGTTCGAGGGTGTGCGCGCCTTCGCTGCGGTGACCGACGAGGTGGCGGCGTTCATGTACGACCGCCTGCGCGGGCTGCTGCGCGAGCAGGGCTACCGCGCGCAGGAAGTCGAGGCGGTGGTGTCGCTCGCGCCGCGGCGCATCGATCGGGTGCCGGCGCAGCTGGCGGCGGTGCGCGCGTTTTTGCAGTTGCCGGAAGCCGAGAGCCTGGCGGCGGCGAACAAGCGCATCGGCAACATCCTGAAGAAGTCGGCGGCCGTCGCGCCGCCACCGCATGCCGACGTCGATCCGTCGCTGCTGTTCGAGCCGGCCGAGCGGGCGCTCGCAGAGGCCTTCGCGCACGCGGCGCAGGCGGCCGATGCACACTTCGCGGCCGGCGACTACACGGCGGCGCTGAAGGCGCTGGCGCCGTTGAAACTGCCGGTGGACCGCTTCTTCGACGAAGTGATGGTGAACGTGGACGACGAACGGCTGCGCGCCAACCGGCTGGCGCTGCTGGCGCGCCTGCACGCGACGATGAACCGGGTGGCCGATCTGTCGCTGCTCGCGGTGACCTAGATGCTGCTGTGGCTGCGTTCGGCGCTGTACATGACGGTGCTCGCCGTCACCGTCGCACCGTACGCGATCGGCACGCTACTTTGGTCGTGGCTGCCGCCGCCGCAGCGCTACTACATGGCGACCTTGTGGACCCGGTTCGCGATCTGGGCCGGCACGGTGATCTGCGGCATGCGCTGGCGCGTCGAAGGCTGGGAGAACCTGCCGGACGGCCCCGCCATCTTGCTGCCGAAGCACCAGTCGGCGTGGGAAACGCTGTGGCTGCCGTCGGTGATGCCGCGCCGGCTCAGTTTCGTCTACAAGCGCGAGCTGCATTTCGTGCCCTTTTTCGGCTGGGGGCTCGCCACCCTGGGAATGATCAATATCGACCGCTCCAAGGGGCAAGACGCCTTCGAGCAGGTGGTTCAGCAAGGTGCAGAGCACCTGCGCGACGGCTGGTGGATCGTGATCTTTCCCGAAGGCACACGTACGCCGCCCGGATCGACGCGGCGCTACAAGACCGGCGGCGCGCGGCTGGCGGTGGCCACCGGCACGCCGGTGGTGCCGATCGCGCTCAATTCCGGCGAACTCTGGCCGCGGCGTTCGTTCGTCAAGCGGCCCGGCACGATCACGGTCTCGATCGGCAAACCGATCTCGCCCGAAGGCCGGACGGCCGACCAAGTGGCCGCGCTCGTAGAATCGTGGATCGAAAACGAGATGCGGCGCCTGGCGCCGCATCGCTACAGCGGCCCGTACGTCCCGCAGCGCGAACCGACGCCCGCTTGACCAAGCGCACCGCCTACCTCGACGCGCAACAGCTCGCTCTGGCGTTCGACGCCGGCGATCCGGCCCCGACGCCGGCGGCCACTTCACCCCGCAAGACCGACACCCGCATCGTTCGCACGCGCGAGCGCCATTGCCTGCCGCTTGCGCACGGTGCGCTCGAATTCCGGCTGCGCCGCGCGCGCCGGCGCACGATCGGCTTCCAGATCGACGACGCGGGGCTCACGATCAGCGCGCCGCGCTGGGTGCGGCTGGCCGAGATCGAGGCGGCGATCCTGGAAAAGGAACGCTGGATCCGCACCAAGCTCGCCGAATGGAGGCAATGGCGTGCACGCCGCCGGCTGCCGGAGGTGGTCTTCGCCGACGGCGGCACGCTGCCGTATCTGGGCGGCCAGATCGTCTTGCGGCTCGGACGTGCCACCGCGGTCACGCGGCTGGTCGGGCAGGAACTGTGGCTGGCGCTGCCCGCGCAGGCGGGCGAGCAGCAGGTGCGCGACGCCGTGCAGTCGTGGCTACAGGCCGAGGCGCGGCGCGTGCTGGGCGAGCGGCTGACGCTGCTCGCTGCCGCGAGCGCAATCAAGCCGCGCGCGTGGTCGCTTTCGTCGGCGCGCTCGCAATGGGGCTCGTGCACGCACGACGGCCGCATCCGGCTGAACTGGCGGCTGGTGCACTTCGCGCTGCCGGTGATCGATTACGTGGTCGCGCACGAACTGGCGCATTTGCAGGAACTGAACCACGGCCCGCGCTTCTGGAGCGCGGTCGCGCAACTGCTGCCGGGCTTCGAGGCGGCGCGCGACCAGATCAAGGCGGTGGACATCGACCTGCTGCCGGTCTGACGCCGCGCCGCCCGCTGGCCGCTTACGGCTTGCGCTCGAGCACCCAGCGCGCCAACTGACCGGCGTCCGCTTCCGACAGGCCCGCGGTGGGCGGCATCGGCACGTTGCCCCACGCACCGACGCCGCCGGCGCGGATCTTGGCCGCCAGTTTCGCGGCCGCGCCCGCGTCGCCTGCGTAGCGCGCCGCTACTTCCCGAAACGCCGGGCCGACGAGTTTGCGGTCCACGGCGTGGCAACCGGTGCACGCGTGTTTAGTCAGCAGCGCCTCAACCGGATCGGCGCTGGCCAGCGTATCGGGCGCGGGCGGAGGCGCCGGGTCGCGGCCGTAGTAGGTCGCCAGGTAGTTGACGATGATCTCGTACTCGCGCTTTTCCAGCGGCGGCATGCCGCGCTTGGTCATGAAGTCGATGACGTCTTCCCATTCGCCGCGCGACAGCCGCGAGCGCAGGAAGTGCTGCGGCTCGTGGCACACGCTGCAGCGCGCGCTGGTCAGCCCGGCGCCGGGGCCCGAGATCATCTGCGGCTGCGCCGCCGTGCACACGGCGGCGAGCGCCGCCGCCAGCAGCCAATCACGCTTCAACCGTCACTCCCACACGGTGGATGCCGTTCCAGAAGTAGCCGAGCGGATTCCACGTGGCCACGATCGGTTGCGCGTTGCCCTTGTCGTCCCAGGCGCGGGCGAGGAAAGTTTGATATCCGGGCCGCGTCGGACGGAACAGCAGGCGGAAGCCGCGCCAGGCGTACTTGTCGCCGGGGGCATCGAGTTGCGCGCGCTGCCAAGTGACGCCTTCGTCGAGCGAGATTTCGACGCGCTCGATCGCGCCTTCGCCCACCCAGGCCTTGCCGCGCACCAGGATCGGGTCGCCCACTTTGAATTTGGCGTTCGGCGCGGGGAAGGTGATCATGGACTTCACCGGCGACGCTTCGGTCGACACCGTGTCCGCCGGCATCCGTTCGCCCGGCGCCACCGGATAGCGCGGCATGCGGTAGCTGTCGTCCATGTAGGTGCCTTTGAACGGCGCGTCCAGCACCGTGAGCGTGTGCAGCCATTTGGTGGAGGCCGAACCCGCCCAGCCCGGCACCAGCAGGCGGATGGGATAGCCATGCACCGGGGGCAGCGGCGCACCGTTGATGTCCCACACGATCAGCGTGTTCGGCTCCATCGCCTTGGAGATCGGAATCGAGCGGATCACCGGCGCGGCCGTGGCGACCTCGCCGAAGTCCGCCCCTTGGCCCGCCACGTGCACGGCGTTGGCCCGCACGCCGGCCGCCTTCAGCACGTCGGCCAGCCGCACACCGGTCCATTTGGGGCAGCCCATGCCGCCCGTGGGGAACCACGGCGTGCCGCGCGGGGTGGGCTGGTACGCGGTGCGCCCGGCACCCGCGCATTCGAGCATGGCCTGGATGGTGACGGGCTTGAACTGCCGCTTCAGATCGTCCACCGAGAACGTCAGCTCGCGCTCGACCAAGCCCTTGATCGTCAGCCGGTGCTTGGTCGCGTCGATCTGGGGCGTCAGCAGGTTGTTGCGGATGAACATCCGGTCGGTCGGCGTGACGTCGAAATCGTGGTGTTCGGCGGGCACGCTGCCCGTGAGCGGCCGCTCCGAATGGGTCTTGAACACCGTCATGTCCTTACCCTTTAGCACCTCGGCGTTCGGAATCGTGCCGGGAATCGGCGCCGGGGCCGGCGCCGCAGCGGGCGCCTGTGCCAGCGCCCCCGGCACGTCGGCCAGCGCCGCCAACGCGCCCGCGCCCGCGGCACCGGTGAGGAAAGTCCGCCGCTGTCTGTCCATCGCTTCCTCCGTCAGCAAGGAATCCAGCCGCGCACGATAACAACCGCGAGCGGGTCTCCTACTCCCCGATTGGGTTATGGCGCGGCGACGGCGTCGCGCGCGGGCCGCTATGCTGCCGGCTCACCGACAACGGATCGAACGATGAGAATCCTGCATACGATGCTGCGCGTCGGCGACCTGCAGCGGTCGATCGATTTCTACACCCGCGTGCTCGGCATGACACTTTTGCGCACGACCGATCGCCCCGAACAGAAGTACACGCTTGCCTTCGTCGGCTACGGGCCCGAAAGCGAACAGGCGGCGCTCGAACTGACCTACAACTACGGCGTCGACCGGTACGAACTCGGCACCGCCTTCGGCCACGTGGCGATCGGGGTCGAGGACGTCTACGCGGCGTGCGAACGTATCCGCGCCGCCGGCGGCAAGATCACGCGCGAACCGGGGCCGGTCAAAGGCGGCACCACGGTGATCGCGTTCGTGACCGATCCGGACGGCTACAAGATCGAGCTGATCCAGACCAAGCGGTAGGCGCGGCGATGTGGCCGGCCGATGCGTTGAACGTACGGCTTGCGCCGCTTTTTCGCGGCACGCCGGGGCTGCGCCTGGTCAAGGTGACGCGCGGCGGCGCGTCGATGGCGTTCGCCGACGCGCTCGGCAGGCAGACGCGGAGGGTGCTGCCGGCATGAGCGGCGTGGCATCGGCGCAGCCGCCGTTCGCGACGATCGCCGACCTGATCCGCACGCATGCGCGCCAGCGCCCGCGGCAGCGCGCGCTGGTGCAGGACGGGCGGCTGCTGGACTACGCCGCGCTCGATGCGCTGATGGATCGCGTCGCCTGCGCGCTGGCGCGCGACGGCGTGCGCGCAGGCGACGCGATCGCGATCTGCGCCGCTACCTCGCTCGAATACGCGGCGGTGTTTCTGGGGGCGCTGCGCGCCGGCGTGACGGTGGCGCCGCTCG
>JAKANT010000028.1 GCA_021823635.1 Pseudomonadota bacterium | reverse complement strand
CGATCTCGCAGCGCCCAGAACGCCTGCGCCTCGGCGAGCGAACGCGCGATCACCGCGTCGCGCACCGAGCCCGCCTCGCTCGCGGCGGCGAGGATCGATTCGAGCACGCCGGCCGCGTGCGCCTCGTCCTCGTGATCGGAAAGCTCGATCAGAGCGAACCAGGGGCTGGCGAGCGGCAGCGGCAGGCGCAGCCGCGGTAACTCGGCCACGGCACGCGCCAGGCAGTTGGCCGCCATCACTTCGAAGGCGGTCAGCGTGCTGCCGGCGCCGGCGCGTGCCGCCGCCAGCACCTCGACCGCGGCCGCTAGCGACGGCAGGGCGGCGAACGCGGTCACCTGCGCGCGCGGCAGCGGAAACAACTTGAGTGTGGCCGCGGTGATCACGCCGAGCGTGCCCTCGGCGCCGATGAACAGGTGCTTCAGGTCGTAGCCGGCGTTGTCCTTGCGCAGCGCGCGCAGGCCGTTCCAGACCTCGCCCGAGGGCAGCACCACCTCCAGGCCGAGCGTCAGGTCGCGCGCATTGCCGTAGCGCAGGACCTGCGTGCCGCCGGCATTGGTCGACAGGTTGCCGCCGATGGTGGCGCTGCCCTGCGCGGCCAGGCTCAACGGGAACAGGCGTCCGTGCTCGCGCGCGACCTCCTGCACGGTCTGCAGGATGCAGCCGGCCTCCACCGTGATCGCGTCGTTGGCCGTATCGACTGCGCGCACGCGGTTCATCCGCGCCAGCGAAATCACGACGGCCGTGCCGCCGCCATCCGGCGTGCCGCCGCCCACCAGACCCGTGTTGCCGCCCTGCGCCAGCATCGGCGTGCGCGCGTCGGCGCATGCGGCCACGACCGCCGCCACCTCGCCGGTGGAGGCCGGCCGCACGACCGCCTGCGCCGCGCCGCGGTAGCGCTTGCGCCAGTCCGTCAAATAGGGCGCCATCGCGTCGGCGTCGGTCAACACGTGCGCGGCGCCGACGGCGTGGCGCAGCCGTTCGATCAGGTTCATCGTCGCAGCTCCCGGCGACGCGCCGCCCGCTTGAACGGCCGCAGATAGACGATCGCCGCGCAAAAGAAGCCCGCCGCCAACAGCAGTTCGAGCGCGGCGAGCGTCGGCACGGGCGGCGCGTCGACCACGCGCACCGCGCCTTCGGCCGCGTACAGCGGCACCGTCAGCAAAGCCCATTGCATCGCTTTGACGTCGGCGCGCCAGACCCCCGGCGCCAGCAGCGCCAGCGGCAACGCCTTTAGCGCCAGCCACGAACCGCCGGCGCGCAAGGGCGCGAGTTGCCATTCCCACGCGACCGCCAGCGCCAGCAGCGCGAACCAGCTCGCCTGCGCGAGCCTCACGGCATGTCGCTGCGCGGGGGTAAGGGCGATCATCGCGCAAGCTTCAGCGCGGTCAGCGCCAGCCGGCGGCCGAGCGCGATCGCCAGCCGCCGCTCTTCGTCGCTCGGCGCCATGGCCTCGCGCGGCGCGTAGTGGCTCATGCCGTACGGCGTGCCGCCGCTCGCGGTGGTGGCGAGATCGCGCTCGGTATAGGGCAGACCGACGATCAGCATGCCGTGATGAAGCAGCGGCAGCATCATCGACAGCAGCGTGCTTTCCTGCCCGCCGTGCAGCGTGCTGGTGGAGGTGAACACGGCGGCGGGCTTGCCGGCCAGCGCCCCGGACGCCCACAGCGCGCCGGTGCCGTCGAGAAAATGTTTCAGCGGGGCGGCCATGTTGCCGAAGCGCGTCGGCGAGCCGAGCGCCAGTCCCGCGCATTCCTCGAGATCGCGCGCTTCGGCGTACGGACTGCCGTGCGGCGGCACCGGAGGCGCCGCGGTTTCGGTGATCGGCGCCACCGGCGGCACGGTGCGCAGCCGTGCCTGCGCGCCGTCCACCGCATCGATGCCCTGGGCGATCAATTCGGCCATTCGGCGCGTGGCACCATGGCGGCTGTAATAAAGGACGAGAATTTCCACGGAAACGAAAAGCGCGTCGCAGTCGCGCGCATTGTATTGACCCCGATGTTCGAAGCACCCGCCGCGACTCGCTGGTATGCGCGCCTGGGCGCTCGCCTGCCGGCGCTGCGCATGGCGTTCGCCCGCGTCGGTCCGCGGCTCGAGCAGGCGCGCGACGCGCTCGCCTTCGCGGGCCGGCGCGCGCGCGACGTGCGCCTGTCGCAGGTGGCCGGCAGCCTGACGTTTACCACGGTGCTGTCGCTGGTGCCGCTGCTGGCGGTGGCGCTGGCGGTGTTTTCCGCGTTTCCGCTATTTGCCGAGTATCGGGTCGCGCTGGAGAAGATGCTCCTGAAAAGCCTGCTGCCCGAGCAGGTGTCGAGCACGATCCTGCGCTACCTGAACGAGTTCGCGGCCAAGGCCACGCGGTTGACCGCGCTGGGGCTCGCCTTCCTCGTGCTCGCCGCGCTGGCCATGGTGCTGACCGTCGATCGGGTGCTGAACGACATCTGGCAGGTGCGGCAGCGGCGGCCGCTCGCTCAACGCGTGCTGATCTACTGGGCGCTGATCACGCTCGGCCCGATCCTGATCGGCGGCAGCCTGGCGGCCACCTCGTATGTGGCGACACTGTCGGCGGGTGTGGTGCGGCAGTTGCCGCGCGGCGTGCGTGGCCTGCTCGACTTCGCGCCGCTGGTGGTCGGCGGCCTGGCCTTTGCCGCGCTGTACGTGTTCGTGCCGAACCGGCGCGTGTATTGGCGCGACGCGCTCGTGGGCGGCTTCGTCGCCTCGGCGCTGGGCGAGGCGGCGAAGGCCGGCTTCGCCGCCTTCATCGCGCGCGGCACCTATCAGTCGATCTACGGCGCATTCGCGGCGCTGCCGGTCTTCCTCGTTTGGGTCTACCTGTCGTGGTGGGTGACGCTGTTTGGCGCCGCGATCGCCGCCACGCTGCCGATGCTTCGGCTGACGCGGTTCGCGGACGAGGCGCGGCCGGGCAACCGCTTCGTCACGGCGGTGGCGCTGCTGGCGGCGCTGTTGGAGGCGTCGCGCAGCGGAGTCGACGGCGGCCGCCGATCGACCGACGAACTGGCGGCGGCGGTGCATACCGATGCAGACCAGGTCGAGCGGCTGTTGCTGGAACTGGAAGCGCTCGACTACGTGGCCCGCCTCGACGGTCGGCACGCCGGCCGCTGGCTGCTGACCTGCGACCCGAGCACGACCAATCTCGTGCCGCTGTTCGAGCGGCTGGTCATCGATCCGGCCAACACGCTGGTCGCGCGCGACCCGGCACGGCTCGGGCGCTGGCTCGACGATGCGCGCGCGAGCGACTGGATCGCGCGCCCGATTGCGGAGTCTCTGGCGCGCCGGGGCTGAGGCGGGAATCGGCGCAAAACGAAGGGCGCCGCGGCGCGTACGTTCGCGGCGGCCGCCAACGTCAACACGGCTCGATCGTCACGGGGCTCACCGTGCTCGGCAGCCACCGCTCGAGAGACCAGCAGCCGCCCGCGAAACACAGCTCGTAGTCGGCGCCGAATTCGGAGCGCGCCAGCGTCACCTTGCGCGACAGCCGCAGCGCCGGCCGGTAGTGCCATACGCCGTCGATCAGCACCGCCGCCTCCGGCGGCTCCATGCCGGCGCCGCTGCCCCGGATGCGCGCGTGCGACAGATACAGCCAGCGGCCCGCCACCCGGTAATCCTCTTCCCACAGCACCTTTTCGACCGTATGGCGCCAGCGCAAGGTGAACGAGGACACCGGCAGCGCGATGCGCGCGGCGCCGCTGACCAGGCAAGCCGCCGCCAGCGACGCCGCGCCGATCACTGCGCGCGCGCGGCCGCGCGCAGCCCGCGCGTGCGCGCGACGTGCCAGACGACGAGCAGCGCGGTCATCGCGAAGCCGATCTCGTCGGTCACCGGCAGCGCGGCGACGAGGAAGCAGGCGGCGACGAATGCCCACGCGCGCTCGTACCAGCGCAGCGGCGCCAGCCAGTAGCCGACCGAAGTGCCGCCCCACAGGATGATCGCCAGCACTGCCTTGAACGTCACGTACAGCGTGTCGAGCCAGGTGCCCGATTGCAGCAGCAGCGACGGGTCGTACACGCCCATGTACGGGATGATGAAGCCCGGCAGCGCGATGCGCACCGCCTGCAGCCCGATCTGCATGCCCGAGACCCCCGCGAACGGCGCGGCGGCGAAGGCCGCCAGCGCCACCGGCGGCGTCAGGTCGGCCATGATGCCGAAGTAAAAGACGAACATGTGCGACACGATCAGCGGCACGCCCAGTTGCAACAGCGCCGGTGCGGCGATCGAACTGGTGATGATGTAGTTCGGGATCGTCGGGATACCCATGCCGAGCACCAGGCATGCGGCCATCGTCAGCACGAGCGAGGCGAGCAGGCTGTCGCGGCCGATGTCGACGATGAAGCCGACGAAGGTTGTGGCCGCACCGGTCAGCGTCAGCACGCCGATGATCACGCCCACCTGGGCGCACGCGGTGCCCACCGGCAGCGCGTGGCGCGCGCCGTCGGCGAGCGCATTGAGCGACAGCCGCAGCGTCTCGCGCCCGCCGCGGATGAACAAGCAGACCGCCGCCAGCACCGCGACGACGGCAAAGAACACGGCGATGCCGAGCTTGAAAAAGCCCGCGCAGGCCAGCCCCAGCACGACCCAGAAGACGATGCGCAGCGCGTTGCCTTGCAGGCGCAGCGCGACCGCCATCGCCAGGATCAGGATCGCCGTCAGCGCCAAGCCGACCATGCCGGAGAAAAGCGGCGTGAAGCCGCCGAGCAGCAGCCACACCAGCGCGGCGAGCGGCAGCACCAGATACCAGCCATCGACCAGCGCGCGCCAGGCGCTCGGGCATTCTTCGGGCGGAAGCCCCATCAGCTTCAGCCGCCCCGCTTCCAGGTGCACCATGCAGAAGCAGGCGAAGAAGTACAGCAGCGCCGGGATCGCCGCCGCCTTGCAGATCTCGATGTACGGCACGTTCAGCGTTTCGGCCATGATGAACGCGACCGCGCCCATCACCGGCGGCATGATCTGCCCGCCCATGCTGGAGGTCGCTTCCACCCCGCCCGCGAACGCCGGCCGGTAGCCGAAGCGCTTCATCAGCGAAATCGTGAACGGGGCGCTGGACACGACGTTGGCCACCCCCGAGCCGCTGATCGTTCCCATCAGTGCGGAGGAGGCGACGCACACCTTGGCCGGTCCTCCCTGCGAGCGCCCGAACAGGCCGAGCGCCACGTCATTGAACAGCTTGATCATGCCCGCCTGCTCGAGGAACGACCCGAACAGGATGAACAGGAAGATGTAGGTCGAACTGACGTAGGTCGGCGTGCCGTAGATGCCCTCGGTGCCGAAGCCGAGCTGGCCGACGATCTGATCCAGCCCATAGCCGCGGTGCTGAAGCGCCCCCGGCAGGTGTTCGCCCAACAGCGCGTACGCGAGGAAGACCGCGCACACGATCGGCAGCGCCGGCCCCATCACGCGGCGCGTGGCTTCGAAGACGAGCGCGATCGTCAGCACGCCGACTGCCCAGTCGGCGGCGGTCAGGTCGCCGGCGCGCGCCACCAGTTCGGCCTCGAACACCCAGTGATAGATGCCCGCGGCGAAGGCGGCCGCGCCGAGCAACGCGCCGATCCAGGTCTGCCGCAGCGGCGGAAACAGCAGGAATGTCATCAGCAGCAGGAAGCCGACGTGCACTGCGCGCACGACCGAGCTCGACAGCGGGCTAAATGCCGCCGTCACGATCTGGAAGGCGGAGAAGGCCACGGCGACCGCGAACACATGGCGCGGCAGCGGGCCGTGCGCGGGCGCTTGCAGCTCGTCGGCGTTCGACATCGTTCGGGTGCCCTCAAAAAACAATGGCACAGCGGCGCTGTGCCATTGCGACGCGCTCGCGGCGCGGGTTACTTGATCAATCCGACTTCGCGGTAATAGCGCTCGGCGCCCGGATGCAGCGGCACCGGTGCGCCCTTGGCGGCGGTTTCGCGCACGATGCCCTTGGCCGCCGAGTGGGCGGCGACCAGTTGGTCGAGGTTGTCGAACAGCGCCTTGGTCATCGTGTACACCGCATCGGCCGGCACGCCGTCATGCGTGACCAGGAAGTTCTTGATCGCGGCCGTCGGCACCGCGGCATCCTGACCGGTGTAGGTTCCCGCCGGAATCGTCGCCGGCTGGTAGGCCGGGTCGTCGATCTTGGCGATGACCTCTGGCGGAATCGGCACGATCACGATCTTGACGGCCGTGGCGAGGTCGCGGATCGAGGCGACGCCGAGACCCGCGGATTGCAGCGTGACGTCGAGCTGGCGGTTCTTGATCAGTTCGACCGATTCGCCGAACGGCAGGTACTCGACCTTCGCGAAGTCCTTGTACGACAGCCCTGCGGCCTTCAGGATCGCGCGCGCGTTCAGCTCGGTGCCGGAGCGCGGCGCACCGACCGAAATGCGTTTGCCTTTCAGATCGGCCAGCGTCTTGATGCCGGAGTCGGCGTTGGCGACGATCTGGATGTAGTTGGAGTAGATGCCGGCCACCGTGCGCAGCTTTTTCAGCGGCGCCTTGAAGCCCGCGTCTTCGACGCCGTTCCAGGCGTCCGACAGCGAGTCGCCGAGCGTGAACGCGATCTCGCCGCGACCGGCCTGCAGCAGGTTGAGGTTCTCGACCGACGCCTTGGTCGCCTGCACCTGCACCTTGGCGTCCGGCATTGCCTTGCCGTAGATCTGACCGAGCGCGACGCCGAGCGGGTAGTAAACGCCGGCCTGGCCGCCGGTCAGGATGTTGACGAACTTCTGCTGCGCGGCGACGGCGCCGGCGGCGAGCGCCAGCGTCGCGCCGACGGTCAGTGCCTTCAATGCGGAGCGGATCCTGTCGTGCATTCGACGTCTTCCTTTCAGAACGGGATGCGGCCGGTGAGGATGTCCTTGTACATGACCCAGTCGCCCATGAAGCTGAACAGCGGCTGCCTGAACGACGCCGGCTTGTTCTTCTCGAACGCGAAATGTCCGATCCAGGCGAAGCCATAGCCGGCGACCAGACCGGCGAGTAGCCATGCCGGGTTGCCGGTCGAGATCAGCAGGACCAGGCATACCAGCGCCAGCGTGGAGCCGAGGAAGTGCAGCCGGCGGCAGGTACGGTTGCTGTGCTCGCTCAGATAGAACGGATAAAACTCGCGGAAGGTCGTATAGCGCCTCGCCTCCGGCTTGGCGACGCTGCTCATGGCGGTCTCCTTGGCATGTCCGGACGCGCGAAATCTACGCCGCCCGCGCCGCGCCGTTCAAGTCGCGCCGGCGTCGCGCGACACTCGCCGCGCGAACTCTGCCAACGCCCGTCGCACGGCCTCCGGGTTTTCCGCCATCAGCGCGTGGCCGGTGCCGGCGAGCGTGACGACGGTCTTGTCGGCCGCCGCCTCGATCAGCGCCTGCGCCGCGCGCGGCGGCGTCATCGCATCGGCCGCGCCGAGCACGAACAGCACCGGGCAGGCGAGCGAGCGAATGGCCTCGACGCCACCGCCATAGGCGTTGCAGGCGGCGAAGTCGTTGGCGAGCACGTGCCGGCCGTTGACCGCTTCGACCCGCTGCATCAGCCGCAGGTTTTCCCAAAAGATCGAGAAGCCCGGGCCCGGGTTGCCGGGGCGCGCTATGAAGGGCGCCAACGGTGTGGCGTGCGACCAGACGTTGATCATCGCCATCGCGCGCGCCGGCTCGTCGCGCGTGGCGGCGAGCAGCGCCTCGGATACGCGCATCGGAAACGCGGTGCCCAGCAGCGCGACGCCGGCCGTGCGTTCGTGCAGGCGGCGGGCCACTTCCAGCGCGATCAGCGAGCCCATGCTGTGGCCGGCGAGCACGAAGCGCTGCGTGCCGAGCGGCTGTAGACAGGCCGCCACGTCGTCGGCCATCGCCTCCACGCTGGCGCGCAGCGGCGCTTCGCTGCGGCCGTGGCCCGGAAGGTCGAATGCCAACACCGCGTGGCCGTGGTGCGCGAGCCAGCGGCTTTGCAGGATCCATACGCTGTGATCGCCCTGTGCGCCGTGCAGCAACACCACGCACGGCCGTCGTTCGTCGAATGGCCGGCCGCCGGTGTAGGCGTACAGCCGGCGCCCCTCTGGTCCGAGCATCATGCGTCCACCTTGGCCGCTGCCTTCAGCGCCCGCGCCAGATCGTCGATCAGATCGTCGGCGTCCTCCAGGCCGATCGACAGCCGAATCGTTCCCTGCGTGATGCCGGCGGCGGCCAATTCCGCGTCCGGCACGCGAAAGTGCGTGGTCGAGGCCGGATGGATCACCAGCGACTTGGCGTCGCCGACGTTGGCAAGGTGCGAAAAGATGCGCAGCGACTCGACGAACTTGGCGCCGGCCGCGCGCGAGCCCTTGAGGTTGAAGCTGAGCACCGCGCCGCACCCTTTGGGCAGCAGCCGCCGCGCCAGCGCATGGTCCGGATGTGACGGCAATTCCGGGTAAGCGACCGATTCGACCTGCGGATGGGCCGCCAGAAAGGCGACCACCTTGCGCGTGTTGTCCACATGGCGCTGCATGCGCAACGGCAGCGTCTCCAGCCCCTGCAGCAGCAGGAACGCGGTGTGCGGGCTCATGCAGGCGCCGAAGTCGCGCAGCCCTTCGCGGCGCGCGCGCAACAGGAACGGCGCGACCGTGCTTTCCTCGGCGAACACCATGCCATGAAAGCCCTCGTAAGGCGCCGTCAGCACGTCGAACTTGCCGGACGCCGCCCAATCGAAGCGGCCGCTGTCGACCAGCAGCCCGCCGATGGCCACGCCATGGCCGCCGAGGAACTTGGTCGCCGAGTGGTAGAGCAGGTCGGCGCCGAGCTCGAACGGCTTCATCAGGTACGGCGTGGTGAACGTCGCATCGACCAGCAACGGCAGGCCGTGTTCGTGGGCGATCTGCGCCAGCGTCGGGATGTCGAGCACGTCCAGCCCGGGGTTGCCCAGCGTTTCGCCGAACAGCAGCCGCGTGTTCGGGCGGATCGCCGCGCGCCAGCCGTCGATGTCGCGCGGTGCGACGAACGTGGTTTCGATGCCGAAGCGCTTCAGGGTGTAGGCGAGCAGGTTGTGCGAGCCGCCGTACAGCGCGCGGCTGGCGACGATGTGCGCGCCGGCGCCCATCAGCGTGACGATCGCCAGATGCAGCGCCGCTTGGCCGCTCGCGGTGGCGATCGCGCCCACGCCCTCTTCGAGGGCGGCGATGCGCTCTTCCAGCACCGCGCAGGTCGGATTGGAGATGCGCGAGTAGACGTGGCCGGCGCGCTCCATGTTGAACAGCGACGCGGCGTGCTCGGAGTCTTCGAAACAGAACGACGCCGAGGCGTAGATCGGCACCGCGCGGGCGCCGGTGGCGGGGTCGGGCGGCTGGCCGGCGTGCAGAGCCAGCGTGTCGAAGGCGGGCGGGCGGGGTTGGGTCATCGATCCACAAGAAGGGGGCTGAAGTGCCGCTTTGCGCGTGCGCAACGCGATGGGCAGCGCCGGCATAATGCCACGCATGGACAACCGTTCGTCAGTGCGAGCCGACCTGTATCCGGCGATCGAGCCCTACGACGCCGGCATGCTGCCGCTCGACGACGTGCACACGATGTACTGGGAGACGAGCGGCAATCCGCACGGCGTGCCGGTCGTGTTCCTGCACGGCGGGCCGGGCGGCGGGTGTTCGCCCGAGCACCGGCGCTTCTTCGATCCCAATTTTTTCCGCATCGTGCTGTTCGACCAGCGCGGCGCGGGCAACTCGACGCCGCTGGGCGAGGTCACCAACAACACGACCGCCCATCTGGTCGCCGACATGGAGCGGCTGCGCGAGTACTTGGGCATCGGCAAATGGCTGATCTTCGGCGGCTCGTGGGGCAGCACGCTCGGCTTGGCCTACGGGGAGGCGCATCCCGACCGGTGTC